>NZ_JBJLSJ010000017.1:0-102418 GCF_050871975.1 Kineococcus rugosus
ACCCCCGCGACGAATCACAGGAAACAGACCAGCCGGTGTAGATCATTTCACTTCATAGTTGACCTTGGACTCCAAACCCTGTCCCGAGCTGGCAAGCCAGAACAGGGGTAGATCCCAAAGGAACCCCGACCACTCACCACACAGGATGAGTAGCCATTGGGGGTTAATGCATTGGCATCAACATTTATGGCACACTGTTGAGTTCTCAAGAACCGGACGCACCCACCCCGAACCAACCCCCGAAAGGGCCAGCGGAAGAGGGGCAACTTTCCCACCTTAACCGGACATCGGGCCAACCTGCAACCCCACCCCGGTCAAGACCTCCCGGCGCCACCCCCTGGACGCGGACCACCCAAGCTCGTGAGCTCCGGTTTTCCGCCCCGCCGGGGCGACATCGAGAACATTACGCGGCTCGCGGCCCAGCGCCAAATCCGTGCCCGTAGCGGCAGCGGATCCGTTGCCGCACAACGGAAGGAACGCTCCGAGGAGCCTGCGGACCCTTGGACACCCTGCCTCGTCCGTCGCTCCGGGGCCATCGATCGGTCCGACCACCAGCGGAGGTGGCGAGCGCTCGGGAGGTTCGTGCCGCCCTCCCGCTCAAGGTGAGCCCTCCAACGGTCGAAGACCCCCCGTACCGGTGGAGCCGCCACCGGACGCCGACCCTGCCGTGCCCGGAAGAGGACCCCGTGCTCACTCCCACCGCTGTCCCCACCGGCGCGCGGTCCGCTCGCTCCGCGGCGGCGCGGCACTGCGTGCGCGTCCTGGGTCGCCCCGACGCACCGGTCCTGCTGCTGGTGCACGGGTTCGGCGGCGACCAGCGCGCCTGGGACCGGCTCGTGCCGTCCTTCGTCGACCGGTACCGCGTGGTCCTGCTGGACCAGGCCGGTGCCGGCGGGTTCGACAGCGCGACCTACGACCGGGAGCGGTACTCCACGCTCGACGGCTACGCGGCGGACCTCGTGGCCGTCTGCGAGGAGCTCGACCTGCGCGACGTCGCCGTCGTGGGCCACAGCGTGAGCTCGACCATCGCCGCCCGGGCCGCGGTCCTGGCGCCCGAGCGCTTCTCGCGCGTCGTCATGATCGCGCCGTCGGCGCGCTACCTCGACGACCCGGGCACCGGCTACGACGGGGGCTTCTCCGCCGACGACATCGACGAGCTCCTGGACTCCCTCGACCAGAACTACCTGTCCTGGACCACCAGCGTCGGCCCGATGGTCATGGGCAACCCCGCCCGCCCCGAGCTCGGCGAGGAGCTGACGGCGTCGTTCCGGGCGCTGCACCCCGGCACGGCCCGCGACTTCGCCCGCGCCACCTTCCTCAGCGACTCGCGCGAGCTGCTGACGCGGCTGCAGGCGCCCACCCTCGTGCTGCAGTCCCGCGACGACGCCCTCGCCCCCGACAGCGCCGTCCGGGAGGTCGTCGCGCTCGTCCCGCACGCCACGCTGGTGCCCCTCGACGCGAGCGGCCACTGCCCACACCTCAGCGCCCCCGCGCAGACCGCCGCCGCGATCCTCGCCCACCTGTCGTGACCGACCCGTTCGAGGCGCTGTTCCACCACGCCCCCTGCGGCTACCTCACCACCACCGACGACGGGCGCATCACCCGCGTCAACGACACCTTCCTCACCTGGTCCGGGCACCACCGCGACCAGCTGCTCGGATCCGCCTTCGGCCGGCTGCTGCCCGTGGGCGACCGGATCCTGTGGTCCACGCACAGCCAGCCCCAGCTCGCCACCACCGGGACCGTCGGCGACGTCGCCGTGGACGTCGTCGGCGCGGACCGGACCCGCCGCCCCGCGCTCCTCACCGCCACCCGCGTCCCGACGGACGACGGCACCGACGCCGAGGTGCGGGTCGTCGTCGTCGGCGCCCCCGGACGCCGCGCCCACGAGCAGGAACTCGTCGCCGCCCTCCACCGCGTCGAGGAAGCCGACGACCGGCGCGTCGCCGCCGAGGCCGACGGACGCCGGCGAGCGCTGCAGGACCCCCTCACGGGGCTGCCGAACCGCGCCGGGCTCACCCAGCACCTGGAACCCACACCGGAGGGACCGGTCGGGGTGCTGGTCGTGGATGTCGACCACTTCGCCGTCGTCAACGAGAGCCTCGGCGCGAGCGCCGGCGACGAACTGCTCGTCACCGTCGCGGCCCGGCTGACCGCCGCCGTGCGCGACGGGGCCGTCGTGGCGCGCGTGTCCGCCGACGAGTTCGTCGTCGTCGAGCGCTGCCCCGACCTGGCCGCGGTGCGCCGGCTCGCCGACCGTGCCCTCGCCCAGCTGAGCGCACCCGTCGCCCTCGCCGGGCTGGAGGTCGTGACGTCCGCCAGCATCGGCGCCGCCGTCGCCGACGACGCCGACCGGGCGCTGCAGCACGCCGGGTCGGCGATGCAGCGCGCCAAGGCCCGCGGCGGCGGGCGCGTCGACGTGCACGACCCCACCACCGCGAACTCCACCGCCGACCGGCTCCGGCTCCTCGGGGAACTGCGCCACGGGATCACCGGAGGGCAGCTGCGCCTGCTGTACCAACCGCAGGTGCAGCTCCACGACGGGCACGTCCGCGGGGTCGAGGCGCTCGTCCGGTGGCAGCACCCCACCCGGGGTCTGCTGCCGCCGTCGGAGTTCATCGACGCCGCCGAGCAGTCCGGCCTCGTCCGCGAGCTCGGCGCCTGGGTCCTCGACACGGCCGTCGCGCAGGCCGCCCGCTGGGCCCGCGACACCGGTCAGCCGCCGCTCGAGGTGTCGGTGAACCTGTCCGCCCGGCAACTGGGCGACCCCGGCCTCGTCGACGCCGTCACCGCCGCCCTCGGACGGCACCGGCTCCCCGCCCACCTGCTCGTCCTGGAGATCACCGAGACCGCCCTCGTCGCCGACCCCGACGCCGCGGCCGCCACGCTCAGCGCCCTGCAGGAGCTCGGCGTGGGCATCTCCGTCGACGACTTCGGCACCGGCTACGCCAGCCTCACGTACCTGCAGCGGTTCCCCGTCGACGAGCTGAAGATCGACCGGTCCTTCGTCGACGGGCTCGGGGTGTCAGACGGGGACACCGGGATCGTGCGGGCGTGCGTGCAGCTCGCGCACGCCGTGGGGGTGCGCGCCGTCGCCGAAGGGGTCGAGACCGAGGAGCAGCGGCGTGCGCTGGTCGAGATGGGGTGCGACGTGGGGCAGGGGTACCTGTTCTCGCGGCCCGTGCAGGCGGACGCGATCCGCCCTCTCTGACAGGGAGCTGCACGGGCCCGGTTCGCCCTCGGAGCAGGACGTCTGGACCCGCCGGTCAGGCCGTGCCCTCTCGAGGGGCCTGCTGCACGAGCCGCTTCAGCTGGGCCCGCGTCTCGGCGTCCGTGGAGTACAGCACGGTGCCGACCATGCCCCGGGTCATCAGGACCTTGTAGACGTTGCGGACCAGCCGGTCGAAGTCCGCATCGCCGACCCGGGTGCGGTTGCGGAAGTCCGGGTCCCGGTTGGCTGAGCGCTCGCTCACGAACCGACCTTCCCGCCACACGAGGTCCGGGCCGAGGACCACCCCGCTCCAGTCGTACTCGAAGCCCTGCGCGGTGTAGATGCAGCCGACCTGACCGAAGCCGCCGTCCTGGGTCGCCCACAGGGCGGCCGGTGGTGCGTCCCCGACGGCCCGGTCACCGGGCACGTTCCAGGGGCGCGCCCAGTCGCCGATGCGGACGTCCGGCACGAGGCCACCGTCTGCGGCCGGAATCTTGCTCCACGGCCAGCAGTACCCCGCGGACATGCGGGCGGAGTACCCCTCCTCGAGCCGGGCCGCGAGGAACTGCTCCATCTCCTCGGGGGTGTCGGCGACGCGCAGCTGGAAGTGCTCGTCACCGGTCCAGTCCTCGACGCCCTCGTCGCTGAGGCCCAGCAGTCGCTGCACCCACCGCACGTACTCGGCGCTGCCGCCGCAGCGGAACTGCGCGTCGAGCGGGACGGTGAGGACCTCGACCCCGAGGCGCTCGGCGTGCCGGGTGATCTCTTCCAAGGAGCCCATCTCCCCGGGGCGGACGACCTGGTGCTGGTCGAGCAGGAACACCGGGACCCGCGCGGCGGCGATGAGCTCGTCGACCTGCGGCCGGCCCGTGCGCAGCTCCGCACGGGTGTAGCGGTCGACAGACGTCTCCCGGATGCGGTGGGCCTCGTCCAGGATCAGCACGTCGAGGTCGTTGGGCTCGGCGGTCATGAACTGGTTGAAGTACTTGAACATCGACTGCACCCGCGGGGCCCGGTGGCCGGCGACCTTGCGGAGCGTCTGCGTGAAGGACCGCGACCCGGTGGCGTGCAGCACGCTCTGGCCCGCGCGGGACAACTCGCCCAGCAGCGACAAGGCGATGACGCTCTTGCCGCTGCCCGGTCCGCCGGTGACGACGACGACGCGCTTGCTGTTGCCCGCCTTGGCCCGCCGGACCTGGTGCAGCACGAGGTCGACGGCCTCCTGCTGCTCCCCGACGAGGCGGAACTGCTCACGCTCGCGGATCTCCGCGGCGGCGACCTTCAGGAGCTGGCGCGACGGCGCGACCTTGGACCCGAGCAGCTCGTCCGCGGCGTGCACCCCGGGAACGCCCGGCGCCAGCCGCGTGCGGAGGTGGTTGCGGAGCGCACCGCGGTCCGCTCCGGTGAACAGCCTTCCCGAGCGGTCCATCGCGTAGTCGGCGAGCTCGGCGACCGCACCCGGCGCTGTCGCGTTGTGCAGGTACGCGACGCCGGCGACGGCGTCCCGCGCGAACTCCAGCGAGCGGGTGAAGTCGAGGAGGTAGTCGACGTACCCGCGGACCTGCTTCACCGGGTGCAGCTTCGGCGGACCGGCCATGGCGGGGACGACGACGAGGTCGGGGTTGTCCTCGAACCGGTGCGCCGAGCTCCACTGCTTCAGCTCCACCACGACGTACGAGGCGTCGCCCGTCCTCGGGTGCACCCCGGCGAGGACGACGTCGGCGCGTTTCGACGTCAACGGGAGCTGGTGCTCGAGGAGGACTTCGACGTCGCCGAGGTCGGCTTCGACGAGGTCGGTGACGAGCACGGGGAGGCTCGCCCGCCACGAGGCGACCTCGCTCGGACTGGGTGCGTAGCCCGCCGAGTGGAGCATCTGCTCCACCATCGCCTCCACGACGGAGCCGGTGGGCAGCTCCTCGTGGAGCTGGGCGGCGGAACGACGGACCAACGACACAGGACATCCCCCGGGCAGCACGAAGTCTCGTGCGGGTGGGGGCGTGTCCTGGGTCCCGTCGGAGCGTGGACGGCGGAAGCCTGTCGGGCCGCGCGGGCAGGCTACCGCCCGCTGATCACCGGCGCCCGTGTCGGGACCGGCCCCTACGATCACGCGCATGCCGGCCCCGACCTCCCGCGCCCGCACGGCGCCGAGGGCGACGCCCCCGGTCCGGGTCGACGACGCGGCGCGACGGGCCCTGCGGGCGTGGGCGGACGTCGACCGGTTCGAGGTGCCCGAGGTCGAGGAGGACGACGCACGGGGCCGCCGTGCTGTCGGGACGCTGCACCCGGACGTCCTGGCGCCGGCGAGCGCCGCGCCGTGGCCGCCGCGGCCGGTCGAGGACGCTCCCCGGCGCGAACCCCACGTCCTGGCCTGCCTGGTGCTGGTGGGGTGCGTCCCGCGGACCCGGGTGGAGGAGGACCTGCTCGAGGCGTTCGCCGACGACCTGCGCCTGCGGGAGGCGTGGCGGCCGCCCACCGGTCGGCGCGGGCGGCCGCGCGGGAGGCTGACGTTCCGGGCGTCGTTCGTCGTGGACGCGACGGGCCGTCCCGTGACCGACTCCCTGCAGTACCACCCGCTGACCGACTTCACCGACTTCGCCCGCGAGCACGGTGCGGCCCTCGGCACGTCCCGGGTCGCGGCGGACGGCCTGCGGCACGTGGAGGCGCGCGAGGCGTCGCTGCGCGCGCGGTGGGACGAGGTCGTCCGCGCCGGCCGTGACGACGATCCCCGGCTGGTCGTGC
Source organism: Kineococcus rugosus (assembly GCF_050871975.1). NCBI lineage: Bacteria > Bacillati > Actinomycetota > Actinomycetes > Kineosporiales > Kineosporiaceae > Kineococcus > Kineococcus rugosus. The sequence continues at coordinate 5,951 of NZ_JBJLSJ010000017.1, forward strand.
GGCGGCTCGTCGAGCTGCTGCACGTCACCGATCCCCGGGAAGCCCGCGAGGTGCGGTTCGACGCCCGGTGGGTGCCGGCCGGGGGGAGCCTGGAGGTCCAGCCGCGGTCCTTCTACCGCGACGACCTGCTGGCCGCCGCGGACTCCCCGACGTCCCGCGCCGCGGCCGTCTTCCTCACCGGGCGCCCCGGGGCCCGCCCGGCCTCGACGGTGGACGTGGAGTCGCGGGCTCCGCGGGAGGCGCTGCTGGACCCGTCCCGGCTGCCGCGCGCCGCGTGGCCCGGCGAGCACCTCCCCCGGCTGTCCCAGCAGGTCGCCCTGGCGGGGCTGCTGGAGCACGACGACCCCGTGGTGGCGGTCAACGGCCCGCCGGGGACGGGGAAGACGACGTTCCTGCGGGACCTGTACGCCAACGCCCTCGCCGACCGGGCGGCCGTCATGGCCGGTTTCGACGACCCGCGCGACGCGTTCGGCCCCCGGCAGGACGTCCCCCTGACGTCCGGCGGAACGCGCCCGTTCCACCCGGTCGTCGAGGCGCTGCACGGTTTCGAGCTGCTCGTCGCGTCGTCCAACAACGCCGCCGTCGCGAACGTCAGCCAGGAGATCCCCAAGCTGGGCGAGGTGGACGCGGCGTTCCGCGACGCGCTGTCGTACTTCCGCGGCGCGTCCGACCCGGAGGACGACGGCGAGGTGACGCGCCGCGGCCTGCTCGACGGCGACGCCCCCACGTGGGGGTTCGGCGCGGCGACCCTCGGCAAGCGGTCGCTGATCGGTGCCTTCGAGACCGTCGTGGGGCGCTACACCGCCGCCGACAAACCCGGCCGTCACCTCCTGAAACTGCTGAAGGAAGGCGGCAGCCTCGCCGACTGGCAGGACGCCCGGCAGCGCTTCACCCGGGCCGTGGCGGCGGTGGAGGAGTGGATCGAGCGGACCGAGCAGCAACGGGCCGGCGTGCGGGCGGCCGCCGAGCACCTGCGGGACCTGGAACGGGCCACGCGGGCCGTGACGGACCTCGACGTCGCCGCGACCGACGCCCGCACCGCGGCGGAGGCGGCGGAACGCCGGGTGGCCGACGCGAGAGCGGCCGCCGTGGCCGCGGCCGAGGCGGTCGCCCGGTCCCGGCAGACCCGCCCCGGCTGGTGGGCGCGCGTCACCGGCTCCCCGGAGAGCCAGGCGTGGGCGGACGCCGACAAGGAGAGCCGTCAGGCCTCGGCCGCCGCCGAGAAGACGCTCCGGACGGCGCGCACGACGGCGACGACCCGCGCGGACGAACGTTCGGCGGCAGAACGGGCGCTGGAGACGGGGCAGGCGCGGCGCGACGACCTCCAGCGGGGCGCCGACCACGCGCTCGCGGTCCTCGACGGCGCCGACCCGGACCGGTTCGTGGACGACGAGCGGTGGTGGAGCCGTGACCGCGACGACCTGGAGCAGGGCACGGCGTGGACGACGCGGGAACTGCACGCCCTGCAGGCGGAGGTGTTCGCGGCGGCCATGGCCGTCCACGAGCAGTTCGCCCGCCGCGCCGGGAAGCAGCTCGCCGCCGACCTGCGGTTGTGGATGCACCTCAAGGCCGGTGAGGTCCGCGCGCCCGCGAACACCCAGGTCGCCCTCGACGCGTGGCGGGCGTTCTTCCTGCTCGTCCCGCTGGTCTCCACGACGTTCGCGTCGCTGGCCCGACTGCTCGACGGGGTACCGCCCGGTTCCCTGGGCTGGCTGGTGGTCGACGAGGCCGGGCAGGCGCAACCCGCGCACGCCGTCGGCGGCCTCGCCCGGTTCCGGCGCGCCGTCGTCGTGGGCGACCCCCAGCAGCTCGAACCGGTGGTGGGACTGCCCGACGTGCTCGTCGACCGGCTCCTGGCCGCCCACGACGCCCCCGCCGAGCTCGCGCCGACGCGCGGGTCGGTGCAACGTTCCGCGGACGCCGTCAGCCGGTGCGGCACGAACCGCCAGGGCACCTGGGTCGGGCTCCCGCTGCTGGTGCACAACCGCTGCCTGGACCCCATGTTCAGCGTGTCCAACGAGGTGGCCTACGACCGCGACATGGTCCTGGGCCGGGAGAAACCCGCACCGGCCGCCGCGAGCGCCGTCGGGGACAGCCGGTGGATCGACGTGCCCCGCCCCGACGGCCCGCACTTCCACGACGGTGACGCCGCCGTCGTGCGGGACCTCCTGCGGTCCCTGGACTGGACCGCGGCCAAACCCGCCTCCGTGGCCGTCATCAGCCCCTTCCGGGACGTCGTCCGCGGCGTGCGGCGTGTCGTCGAGGAGGAACTGCGCCACCACCTCCCCGGCGCCTCCCCCGAGGTCCTCGACGCCCGGTGCCGGGTCGGGACCGTCCACACCTTCCAGGGGCAGGAGCGGAACATCGTGGTCCTGCTCCTCGGAGGTGGTTCCCGCGGCGCGCGGCAGTGGGCCGCCGGCACGCCGAACCTGCTCAACGTCGCGGTGACCCGCGCCAAGGACCGGCTCGTCGTCGTGGGTGACCGGGCGGCCTGGCACGACGTCGGGTGCGCGGAGGTGCTGGCCCGGTGGCTGCCCGTGGTGGGGACGGGCGCGGGCTGATCAGCCGGTCAGCGGCAGAGGGCGTCGTCGATGAGTTCCGTCGCGATGTCCCCCGCCGGGACCTGCGCGCCCGGCTGCGGCACCGGGGAGTCGGTGTTGAACGAGACGACGACGCTGCGCCGCCCGTCGGGGGTGACGCCGTTGCGGGTCATGAACCCCTGGATGTCCCCGCCGTGCGCCCACATGCCGCCGCAGGACGTCGGCACCCACATGATGCCCAGGCCGTAGCGGGCGCCGGGCCAGTTGGTGCGGAACTCCTCGCTGGCCGGGACCGTCGCCGTCATCTCCACCCACTGCGCCGGGCGCAGCACCCGGCCGCTCACGAGGGCCTGCAGGAACGTGTTGACGTCGTCGGTGGTGCTGATGATCGCGCCGGCCGCCCCCGCCCACGACGGGTTCAGCTCCGTCGCGTCGATCGCCTCGCCGTAGCGGGGGTCCTCCGGAGTGGCGCCCTCGCCGGGGAACCGCTCGTACCCGATAGCGTGCGGGCCGCGGATCTCCGACGAACTGCCCGGCAGCGTGGTGTGCCGCAGCCCCAGGGGACGCACGATCCGCTCCCGCACCTCGTGCTCCCAGGTGTTCCCGGTGACCTGCTCGATGACCATCCCGGCGAGCACGTAGTTCGTGTTCGAGTAGTTCCAGCTCGTGCCCGGCGCGAACGTCGGGGCCTGCGTCATCGCCAGCGCGACCGCGTCCGGCGCGGTGAGGTCGTCGAAGCGGTGCTGCTGGAAACCTTCCTCGCTGAACAGCTGCGGCATCACGGCCAGGTACTCCGGCAGGCCGCTGGTGTGCTGCAGCAGCTGGCGGATCGAGATGAGGTTCCCGTCGTTGCCGTTGCCCTGCACCACTCCGGGCAGGTGCTGCTCCACGGTGTCGTCCAGCGACAGGCGGCCCTCCCCGACGAGCTGCAGCAGCGTCGCCGCGACGAACGGCTTCGTGACGCTCGCGATGCGGAACCGCGCGTTCCACGGGACGGGGGTCTGCGCGGCGACGTCGCCGACACCGGCGCGGACGGTGAGGTCGCGGTGGCCGGCGCGGTCCAGCTCGGCGAGGACACCGGGGGTCCCCAGCGCCAGCAGGGCGTCGGCGTCCTGCTGCAGCACCTGCCGCAGGTGCGCGTCGTGGTCGCGCGACGGGGCGGCGAAGGCGGGCAGGGCGGTGGCCAGGGTGGCGCAGGCCGCGACGGCCGCCGCGGCGAGCGTGGTGGTGCGGCGGGTCCGGCGGGTGGTGGTTCGCGTCGTCGTCATGCCGAGGACGCTAGGGAGGGCGACCGTCGCGGCGCATCCCCCGAGGCGGGCAACTCCCCCTACCCCCGCAGGGGTACGCCGGGGGTCCGGACGGCCGATGGCGCCCGGCGCGGGTGACGTGCCAGGCTCACGGACGTGCGGAGACTGCCCGGTCCGTCCCTCGTCGACCCCGCGCTCGCCGCGCTGCTGACGCTGCTCACCCTCGGCCCGCTGGTCCGCGCCGGGGAACCCCTGCCCGGTCTCGTGCTCGCCGCGCTCACCGCTGCGCCCATCGCCGTCCGCCAGCGGGTACCGGTGCTGACCGCGGTGCTCGTGCTCGCGGCGGTCACCGGGCACCAGCTCCTCCTCGGCGCGTTCCCCGGCAGCGGCCTCGGCATGGTCGTGGCGATGTTCACCGTCGCCACCCTGCGCCCGCGACGCACCGCGGCCGCGGTGTTCACGGCCGCGGTGGCGGTGGTGTGGCTCGGCGGCGCCGTCGGCTCCGACCCCGAACCGAGCTGGTTCGACATCGGCCAGGCCGCCCTCGTCCTCGTCGGTGCGTGGGCCCTCGGGGAGAGCACCCGCCGCTGGGCCTCGCGCACCGAGGCGCTGGCCGCGCAGTCCGCCCGCGCCGTCGCCGACGAACGCCGCCGCATCGCCCGCGAACTCCACGACGTCGTCGGGCACCACCTGTCGGTGACCGCCCTGCAGGCCGGGGTCGCCGGGTACGTCCTCGACGACGACCCCGCCACCGCGAAGACCGCCATCGCCACCGTCGAGGACACCACCCGCGAGGCGCTCGCCGAGATGCGCCGGCTGCTGGAGGTCCTGCGGGCCGACGACGACCCCGACTACCTCCCCCAGCCGGGACTGGCCGCACTGCCGGACCTCGCCGAGCGGACCCGCGCCGCCGGGATCGCGGTCGACGTGCACACCAGCGGGGAGTTCGACGACCTCGGCGCCGGGCAGGGGCTGTGCGCGTACCGGGTCGTGCAGGAATCCCTCACCAACGTCATCAAGCACACCGCCACCACCCCGCGCGCCGTCCACGCCCAAGTGCTCGTGGAACGCCGCGACGGCACCCTGCACGTCGCGGTCCACGACGACGGTCCCGCGGTTCTGGGACCGGTGCGAGAGGGGCACGGTCTGCGCGGGATGCGCGAACGCGCCGCCCTCTACGGCGGAACCCTCACCGCCGGGCCGCGTCCCGGACACGGGTTCAGCGTCGAACTGCAGCTCCCCGTGCGGGCCGAACCGTGAGCGTCCGCGTCCTCGTCGCCGACGACCAGGCCCTCGTGCGCGCCGGCCTCGTCGCCCTCCTGCGCGCCGCCCCCGGCACCGAGGTCGCCGGGGAAGCCACCGACGGGCAGCAAGCCGTCGACCTGGCCCTCGCGGTCCGGCCCGACGTGGTGCTCATGGACATCCGGATGCCCGTGCTCGACGGGATCACCGCCACCCGGCGCATCCTCGGCTCCGAACGCCTTTCCGGCGAAGAGCCGCCGAAGGTGCTCGTGCTGACGACGTTCGACCTCGACGAACACGTCTACGCCGCCCTGCGCGCCGGCGCCGCCGGGTTCCTCCTCAAGGAAACCCCACCCGCGCGGATCATCGCCGCCGTCGAAGCCGTCGCCGCCGGAGACGTCCTCCTCACCCCGCGGATCACCCACCGGCTCGTCGAAGCGTTCCGGCCGCGAAAGGTCAGTGAGTCGGCGGTCGTGGACGCGCTCACCGCGCGGGAGCGGGAAGTGCTCGTCCTCGTGGGGCAAGGGCTGAGCAACGCGGAGATCGCGGAGCGCTTCGTGCTGAGTGAGGCGACGGTGAAGACGCACGTGAAGCGGGTGATGGGGAAGCTGGGGTTGGCGAGTCGGGCGCAGGCGGTGGTGTGGGCCTACGAGAGCGGGTTGGTGGTGGCGGGGAGGGACACCGCCTCGTGATCGGGATCTGGCACGCGTCTGCTCCATGCGCTAACAAGGGCTGCCTGCGTGGTCGAACTAATCGAGCGGGACGGGCGACGAATCCCGCAGCGTCTGAGGCTTGGTGAGGGTTCGGTCATCACCACCTCAGTTGCTGTTGCTGGCGCAGATGGTGCTGGCGACGGCGGTGATGTTCTTTCCCCTGACATCTGGCGCTCGTGGTGGTCGGCTGCTCCATGCCGCTCACCAACATCCGCGACAAGCCACAGCGCCCGGTGGCCGCGGCCTACCCGCAGGTGCGGGTGCGGATGGGCGAGCTGCTCGGCGCCGTTTCCGAGACCGTCGTCGGCGCCGACGTCATCCGCGCCCACGATGCTGCCTCCCGCTCCTGGCGCACCGTGGACGCCGCCGTGGAGGCGCACCGCAAGCAGGCCGTGAAGGCCCGGGTCGCCACCGCCACGACGTTCTCCACCGGCGTCGGCGGCGACATCACCCCCGGTCGGCTGCTGGCCTTCCTCTTCCTCGCGCAACTGTGGATGGGGCCGGTGCAGGCGACCATCGAGGTGCTCAACGAGCTGCCTGCCGGTCCCGTCGACGTGCGCGTCGAGGACCTCGCCTACACCTACTCCGGCACCGACAAGGTGGTGCTGACGGGCGTCACCCTGCACCTGCCCGCCGGCTCCCGCACCGCCGTCATCGGCGAGACCAGCTCCGGCAAGACCACCCTCGCCCGCCGCGTCACCCGCCTCGTCGACCCCGCCGCCGGGCGAGTCCTCCTCAACGGGATCGACGCTCCTGACCTGCCCAGCCGCGAACTGCACCGCCGCGTCGCTGCCGTGCCCCAGGAGGGCTTCCTCTTCGACGCCACCGTCGGCGACGACGTCCGCCGCGGCAAGCCCGGCGCCACCGGCGACGACGTCTGCGCCGCCTTCGCCGACCCCAGCCTCACCGCCTGGCTCGGGGGTCTGCCCGACGGCCTCGACCCCCCGTCGGCCAGCGCGGCGAGCGCCTCTCCGTCGGCGAGCGCCAGCTCGTGGCGCTGGCGAGAGCACACCTCCCGACCCCGACCTGCTCGTCCTTGACGAGGCCACCTCCTCCGTCGACCCCGCCACCGAAGTGGGGCTGCAGCGGGCCCCCGAAGAGGTGCTCAGCGGGCGGACCTCGGTGGCCATCGCGCACCGGCTGTCAACGGCGGAGGCCGCCGACGTCGTCCTGATCGTCGACTCCGGGCGGATCGTCGAGGTGGGGCCGGCAGTGGAGCCGGCGCACGCCGGAGGGCCGTACTCGCGACTGCACGCGGCGTGGATGGCGCAGCACTCCTGACCGGGCCACCCGTCGACGCGGGAACCGCACCGACGGTGCGGGTGCTGGAGCGAGCGGTCACCCAACGGCGATTCGGCACGCCCCACCGCGACGAGCGCCCGCACCCGGATCGACCCGACGTACTCACTCGTACGTCGCGGGCCAGCGCGGACCGGTGGGCGCCGAAGGGTTCAAGCCGTCGAGGACCAACCAGGGAGCAATCCGACGAGCGGAGGAGCAGTGGGCGACGGCCTGCCCGGCGACACGGCAGGCCAGGGCGAACAGGTCCTGCAGGTCGCTCACCGAGTCACCGCTGCCCTGCAACGTCGAGCCGCCCGCCCTCGCCCCGTCCTCGAGCATGCCTGCGAGGAGACGGGCTTGGTTCGGAGTGAGGTCGTCGAGGACCTCGGCGAGCCCTCCGACGGTGCTGTCGCTGAAGGCCCCGGAGTCCTCCAAGGCGGCGAGCGAAGCGGCGATCCAGCGACACAGGACGTCTGCGCTGCGCTCGAAGTGGTCCTCGGCGGCGGACTCGAAGAACCACGATCCGTGCTGCTCGTTGATGCCAGGCAGCACGGTGCTGGTCACCAGCCCGCTGAGCATGACTTCGACGTCATCGCGCACGTCGGGAACGGTCCGTTGGGTGGACATGGCCCCGGAGAAGCTGTCGATCCGGCGGGATCGCGCAGGTGCGGCTAGATCAACCTCCCACGCGGGGAGCTCGAGGAGAGCAGAAGCGTCCAGCGCGCTGCCCGGCAGCACCGTCACCGACAGGCAACGATCGCCGGGCGCCCGGCGCGCCGTCTGAACGGCTCGGTCCACGACACCCCGCTCCCTCTGCGTCAGGTCGGTGAGTCCCACCCTCCGCTGCGTGGTCAGTCGTGGCAGGCCCGCCGCGGCGGCGATCACGTGCTCGTCCTGCACGACGTGCAGGTGCAGGAGCAGCGCGAGCTCGCCGATCAGGTCGGCGTGGGAAGAGGTGTGCCACGTGATCCCGGGCGCCCCGTCCAGCCCGGAGCGCTCCTCACCCTCGAAGAGGTCCAGGCGCAGGAGCTGCCACGCGGTCTCGGCGCCCTCGTGGAGCAGCACGAGCCACCCGGGCCGGACCCCTCCCCGGTAGCGGTGAGGGTTGCCGACGAGGATGCTCGTCGTCACAGTGCTCATGTCTTCCCTCCCTCGACTGCTGTTGAGCAGTTGATGATGCCGCTCGACGCCACGGGCAACGCACGGGATCCGCCGTGATTCGACCGTCTGGCGCAATCGCGCGGCTGGATGCGGGACGAGCCCTCTCGGGCGTCGGCACGTCGACCGGGTCCTCTGCGTGCGAACACCCCTGCGCTGGAGGCTCGCACTCCCCCGCACGACCTGTCCGTGGTCGACCACCGGAATCGGCGCCTTCCGGCACAGGCCGTTCGTCGACCAGGTGAACGCCCAGTTCATCGGCACCTGCCACGTGCGTGGTACGACACCGGGATGGTTGAGGTACCTTCACGACGAGGCAGAGCGAGGGCGTGAGTGACCGCAGCTGAGGGGAGCACCCACCGACTCGTGGTGGGCACTGCGGCAGCAGCGGTTGTACCCTTTTCCACAGGCATCAGGTACCAGCTCCCGGACCAGCGGCGGCACCTCACCCTCGGCCACGGCTACAGCGTCAGACCACCTCGGCGGGCGAGGCGAGTCACGGCGGAGCGAGCGGTCGTCCGGGGTGACAGCGCTCGTAGCGTTCACAGCGACGGAGCCGTCCGCCGAGCTGGGTGGCGCAGCACGGCATTGAGCAGTGGTCCCTTCGGGTCACCTGAACCCGCGTGTCTTGAGTGTGTCGTTCCATGCGGCGCGACACCAGATCGGCACGGATGAAAGACGGAATCTTGAAGAGGCTCGCTCTCCTGAGGGAGCAGATCTCACAGTGAGAAGGGTTTTGTGATGGTCGACACCACGCCGTGGGAGCCGCACGCTCCTGCTCAGCACGCCGATCCTGGTCCGGCCGATGAGGGTCTCCGCCGGCACCTTTCGTTCGGCCTGTGAGCCGTCACGTGCCTGACCACGTCGTGGAGGAACCTCCGATGTCGATCCCGAAGCGTGTTCAGCGCTCCTCGGGGTTCCAATACCGCTCGTACCGATCGCGCTCGGCCGGCCGTCGCGTGGCTGGGCTTCCGCCTGAAGGTCCGTGGAGCACTGAACCTGACGAAGTTCGGTGGATCGACGCACGGACCGACCTCGCGTGCGTCGTCAGCCGCAACTACTGGGGCGCATGGTGCGGCTACGTCGCGGTCACTTCCTCACACCCCTTCTGCGGACGTGAACGTTCAACGATCAACGGCATCGTCGTGCACGGGGACTTGACGTACAGCGGCTTCTCCGGACCATGGGACGAGCGCGCGAAGGGCGATGGCGCACCAGTCCTGGCGAGCTCCGGCTACTGGCTGGGGTTTGACTGCATGCACATCTACGACGGCGACCTCATCCCGAGCCGGCTGAGCGCTCCAGGTGCCCCCGCCGTGGACCGGAACGCGGTCTACCGCGATCTGACATTCGCGATCCGCGAAGTGGAGTCCCTCGCGCAGCAGTTGGCGGACCAGACTGCACCTTGATCGCCAGGAGGCGAGGGGTGGGTGGCTGTCGGCGCTCCCGTCCGCGCCACCGCCACGTCGTACGGGTCGAGGAAGTCGAGCCTTATGAATCGACGTCTTGGATCTTGCGGAAGCGCTGAGACGCCACGCGGCTCGGCCGATTGAGGCCGAGGTTGATCACGAGCGTCGTCCTCGACGGGGTGCCGGCCACCGGGCAACAGAGCCGGCCTCGAGCGTTCCGGTTGGCGCCGTGGAGGACGCTCAGCGGTAGTTCGTCGGTAGTGACCAACAGGGCGGGCACAGTACCCGGACCCCCCGGGTCGGTGAGGTCGCGCCTCCTCGGCGCACCCCCTCGCTGATCAGCCGGCGAGGGTGAACCAGACGGTCGGTGGTCGTGCGGATCGGGCTGCGCACGGCTCAGCACGGCACACCGGAGCCGTCGACCGGCTCTCGCGACGAGGTTCTGACTGAGTGGCGACTCCTGCCGCCGTCCGTGAACTCGGGTTCGCCGACGGCCGGTCCGTCGTCACAAGCCGGTCCCCAGCTCCTCAACCTCCTTCCCGTGCAGTCGGCGAGGAGCTGCTGCTCGAGGTGATCGAGCCGGATCGCGGCGCACGCTGTGGACGGAGCGCAAACCGTCGTAGTCGACCGAGAAGTACACCCGGCTCGACGTCCACGCCACCACTTCACTGCCGGGTGCGTTGCCGCCCACGCAGGGGTCAAACCGTGCAGCGCCTCCCGGGGCACCGCTGAGCCCGTGGTCGTTGGGGAAGGTGATCCGGAAGGTGCCCTCATCGGGCCAGTACTCCTGCACCGGGCCCGGATCGCCGGCCTCGACCATCGCCTGGCGCAGCTCGTGGAGCCACGTAGTGAGAGGGTGTGTTCCTCGCCTGCTCACACCCCACGCCTCGAGCGGTGCTGAGTCCCTCCAGGACTCACCGCGAGCGTCACCAACCGGATCCATGTGCTTGCCACCCCCTCGAACCGTCGTGCACTTCGTGTTCTGCGATGGTCGGCCCGCACGAGGAGCACGGCGCGTCGGGCTCCGGACCACGACAACGGTGATCGCGGTGGACCACCGAGCTCACGCGCATCCATGCACCCACACCCACACCCACACCCAGCGAGCGCACCACGCGCCAGGCGGACTTCCGCGAACCGCCTCGGAGCTCACCGTCGTCCCGGCACGCCGGTCGAGGAACCGGTGGTCCTGACCACTTCCGGCGACGCGTACCTGCGCAACCGCATCGTGGTGAACACGTGCTCGAAGGACATGGGCGCGAAGCCGTGCACGTCGACCCCCACGTCCAACCTCGTGGTGTCCGGCACCCGCAGGTTGCCGTGGGAGTGCCCGTGCAGATGCCACGACCCGTGGTGCGCCCTGTTCCACGTGAGCAACGGGTAGTGGCACAGCACGATGAGCAGATGGCGCCGGCGCTCGCCCCGTGCTGCCGCTCCACAACAACCTCGAGGTCGAGCAAGCGGTCCGCCGACGGTGGTGGCACGACAGGTCGCCCAGGTGGTAGACGGTGTCCCGCGACCGCACGGTGCGGTTCCAGCGCTCGATGAGCATCTCGTCGTGCTCCTCCACCGTCCGTGCCGGGCGGCCTGCACCCGCCCTGAGGGTGGCAGCGTGCCCGAAGTGGGTGTCGCTGGTGAAGGAGGTGCGGGACGCCTGCCCGACGCTCGACGCTCGGATGCGTAGAGTCACCTCCGCGCCGCTCATCAGCGGCTGAGCGCGAACGCTCGGCACAGCTCCTCGTCCGCCAAGCACCGGTCGACGAGCGAGAGCGCGACGGCCGGGTCGACTCCGACCGCTCCGGCCCACAGGACCGAGGGGCAGACGTCGTACGCCTCGGCCAGCGGGTGCCCGAACGGGTACTGCAGGTGGTCGCCCTGTACGTCCAGCGCCATGACGTGCCACACGTCGAGGTCGGGCTCGTCCCGGTCGCCCCAGATGGTCTCGGCCATCGGGAGCAGGCACAGGCGCTTGCCGGCGCTGAGCTGGACGTGCAGGGCGGTGAGATCGCCGTACTCGCCGAGGCTCACGCCGAGACCGGCGGCCCGGAGCAGCAGCGCGGAGCTCTCACACAGCTCCCGCTGCACGGTGTCGCCCAGGGTGGCCTCCTGAGCGCTGGCGGTGGTGGTGTCCTGCAGGTCGAGCATCATCACGTCTTCCTCTGTTCTTCGTCGTCGTGGTGATGCCCATCCTCCACAGCGTTAGGACACGGCTCCTGCCGCGACGTCCTCGAAGCAGCGGCGCCGGGCGTGAGCCCGGGTCAACTGCGACCGCCACATCGACAGCTTGTCCGCTGCCGTCCGCAGGGGCCCGTCGCCCCACGCGTCGTCCACCCGGCAGACCTCGTCGACGAGGTCCAGGCGCTCGTCGGTCTCCTCGAGCGTGTAGGCGAAGCGTCCCAGGGCACCGAGGCCGGCGGTCGTCGAGGGGCACGCGTCCAGGACCACGATGAAGTCGGACTCCGGGTCGTCGAGGTCGACGTCGACGACGTCGAAACCGTCGAGGACCGGCTGGTCGGACTTCTCCGGCTCGAGCGCGTTGGGGGTGCGGTTGGCGACGAACCAGGCGAGCGCTGCGCGCAGTTCCTGCGGGGGCACGCCGAAGTCCTGCGCCAGCTGCCGGCCGTTCGGTCCTGCCGAGCCCTCGTCCAGGAGGAACTCCTCCTCGAGGAACCGCAGCACGGACAGCACCAGGTCGAACTGGCGGGAGCGTCCGCTGCGGGCACCGACCCGCAACGGTCCGCGCTGGAGTCGGCGGCGCGCCAGGGCGAGCGCCCGGTGCTCGTCGGTGTTGAGCCTCAGGTCGACACCCTTCATCGACGCCTTCAGGCGCAGCCCGGTCCGGTTCAGCGCGTGGGGCGCCACCGTGAGGCCGGTCTCGATGAGGCCACGCACGCGCAGTTCCTTCAGGTCACGCCGCAACGTACGGTCGCCGTTCGTCCCGTCCCGGTACTCCGGGACCTTCTCCCGCAGCTGGTGAGTGCTCACCACCCTCGGCGCGGGCTCGGACACGAGGCGGAGGATGAAGGCCATGCGCTCGGCCGGTCCGACGCGCTCGTGGACGTCGGGGGTTCTCGTCATGCGTGCCGCGCCACCTCTGCTGGTCGTCCGGTCGGGTGAGGCGTCCGGAACTCCGTCGCGGCGCCTCCAGAACGGTACGCGACCCGTCTCTCGCCGCCGCTCAGCGTTCATCCCGATGGAGCACGGACGGCCGATCGGGTGACCGCCCTGCGACAGGCCGGACCCGGCCGGGTGAACCTGCCCGCGGGCGGTGGGGACCCGCCTGCTCCGTGCCTACCGTGGACCAGGGCCCACCCGCGGATCGGACGGGGATCCCTCGAGGTCACCGCCCAGGGCGTGTCCTAGCTCTTCGGCACTCTGCTCCCCGTCCACCTCGACGGCCCCCAGGAGGCACCCGCATGACCACCGACCTGCAGTTCGCCACGCGCGGCACCGCGCTCGCGGGAGCCGTGGGCACCGCTTTCAGCTGGCCGGTGCACCGGTGGACCGAACAGCCGGTGGAGGCGTTCCCCGCCACGCCCTACCCGGGCCTGACGCCACTGGGTTCCTTCCTCGTGCACGCCGGCACCGTGCGGGGCCTGCGCGACGACTCGGAGCTGCGGGTGCGCGCCACCGGGGAACCGGTGGAGGACCACCTCGCGCGCAACGCCTGCACCCCGCTGGACCAGCGCGTCGCGGTGCTCGCCTACGGCTCCAACGCCAACCCGGTCAAGCTGACCGAGAAGTTGCTGCGCCACGCCCCCGGGGACGCGGTCGTCGGCGTCCAGGCGCACGTCCACGACGCCGCCGCGGCGTGGTGCGACCGCACCCGCGGCGACGGAGAGCTCCCCGCGACCCTCGTGCCCCGCCCCGGGCACACCGAGCTGCACCACGTCCTGCTCATCCCGCAGGACTTGCTGGAGCACATGCACCGGTGGGAGGGCGTGCGCGGCGGGTACTACGCGTACGACCCCTTGACCATCGGCAGCGTCCGGCTGCCCGTCGCGTGGGACGACACGATCCACTGCTACGTCGGGGCGGAGCACCGTCCTCCCCTGCAGGTGGACGGCGTTCACGTCCTGTGCCACAGCGTGCCGCAGCAGCGCGCCCGCCGGCTCGCGGCCGGTGCCCGGTGACCCCGCGCACCCGCCCGGTGCTGCTGAGCGCCTACGCGGCGCGGACGTGCGCCCGCGCCGTCCACAACGACTTCGACGTCACCGTACCGCGACCGCCGCACGTGGTCCCGAACCCCCACCAGCACCTGCTCGACGAGGGCGTGCGCTTCGAGGAGGACGTGTTCGCGCGGTGGCTGGCCCTCGACGTCGACGTGCTGGACCTGCGCGGCCTCCGGGGCGAGGCGCAGGTCACCGCCACGCTGGCGGCGCTGGAGAGGGGATGCCCGGTCGTCCTGGGCGGCCGGTTGCCCGACGACCCCGCCGGTGCCCGCACCGGTCTTCCCGACGTGCTCGTCCGGGAAGCGGACGGCTCGGGTTACCACCCGGTCGACGTCAAGGCGCACAAGACCCTCAGCGGCGAGGGGGCGGGGGCCCGGGTCAGCACGCTGCTCGAGCCGCACCTGGCGTACGCCACCGACGCCGCCGCTCGGGCGAAGGCGAACGAAGGGGACCTGCTGCAGCTGGCCCACTACTGGCGCATGCTGCAGGCGTGCGGTCACCAGGCCGACACGCCGTGGGGCGCGGTGGTCGGCACGGACGCCGGCGGGTCGCAGCTCACGTGGTTCGACTTGAGCCAACCGCGTTTCACCGCGTTCTCCCGCTCTCGGGGGAAGGTGCGGCGCAGCGCGTTGCAGCGCTACGACCACGAGCACGGTTTCCGCGTCAGCGTCGCCCGCACGGCTCAGGGGCGCCGTGGCGCCCCTGCCGACCCGGCGCCGCTGGTCGTCCCCGTGGGGCAGGCGGAGTGCGCCACCTGCCGCTGGGCACCGGTGTGCGTGGACACCCTGCCGGCCGACGACCTCAGCCGTCGGCTGCCCGCACGGCTGTCCGTGCGTGAGCACCTCGCCCTGCGGCGGGCGGGCATCAGCACCGTGCAGGACCTCGCCGACGCCGACGTCGCCGCCCTGCTCGACTCCCCGTACACGGCGGAGACGAGCGACGTCGTGCAACGCGAGCGCCGGCTGCGCACGGCGCAGGTGGAGGCGCGGCTGACGCGCGACGGCGCCGACCTCCGCCTGCGTGAGGGAGCCGTGGTGGACGTCCCCACCTCACCCGTGGAGGTGGACCTGGACATGGAGAGCAGTCGGGAGGGCCGCGTCTACCTGTGGGGCGTCCTCGTCACCGTCGACGGCACCTCGACCTACACGCCGTTCCTCGACCTGCACGTCGACGACCCCGACAGCGAACTCGCGCTCGCGGTGCGCTGCTTCGACTGGCTCGCGCAGCGGTACCCGGACGCCGTCGTGTACCACTACAGCCCCGTGGAGAAGACCGTCACCCGTCGCATCCTCGGCGGGCGCCTGTCGGCGTACGCCGGGACCGCCGCCGACCCCGCCACCTGGGTGGACCTGCTGCCCACGACGAGGGCCTCCTTCGACAGCCGCGGCGGGCACGGGTTGAAGTTCGTCGCCACGAAGGGAGCCGGTTTCCGGTGGCGCGACACCGACCCCGGCGGCGCGCAGTCGCAGCTGTGGCTGGGACAGGCCCGCACCGGAGACCGCGCGGCCGAGCAGCGGGTCCTGGAGTACAACGAGGACGACGTCCTGGCGACGCTCGCGGTGCGCAGGTGGCTGCGCTCCTCCTCCACCGCCCACCGCGGGGAGCTCTCGTGAGCGGCGGTGACCGGCTGCCGTTCTTCGTCTACGGCACGTTGCGCCGCGGTGGCGGCAACCACGCCTGGGCGCTCGCCGGACGCACCGTCTCGGAGCGGGCCGCAGTGCTCGACGGCGCGCACATGCACGAGGGGCCGGGGTACCCGTTCGTCGTCCCCGGCGGTCCCGGCGGGGTGATCGGTGAGCTGGTGGAGGTCCTCCCGGCTCACCACTCCCAGGTGCTCGCCGACCTCGACCGGCTGGAGGGGTTCGTCCCCGGCGGGTCCTCCAACCTCTACGACCGGGTGGTGGTCGAGGTGAGGACCGCCGACGGCACGCTCGTGCCGGCGCTCACCTACGTCGCCGCCGAACGCCTGCGCGAACGGGTGCGGACCCTCCCGCCGGTCCCCTCCGGGGACTGGTTCGGCACCCGCCGCATGACGCCCTGACCGACCCTGTCCACCCCCGTCGACCACCGGAGGAACCCCGTGCCCGTCGCCCCCCTGCCCTTCCTCGACGACCGCGGCGAACGTCGCGTGTTCTGCATGCTCTCGCTCCTCGCCGCGCACGGGCCCGTCCCACGGCGTGAGCTGCTCGAGCGCGTCGAGCACCTCGTGTCCACGACCGCCGAGGAGCAGCAGACGGCGCCGAACGCCCCCGAGCACACGCACGCCGCGCAGACGATCACCCGGTCCTACGAGGCGTTGCGCCGCCGCGGCCTGCTGGTCGACCCGCCGCTCGGCGGCAGGTGGGCCCTCACCGAGCTGGGCCGCGAGCACGTCGCGGAAGCCGCCGGCTCGTACCTCGACTTCTGGGGACGCTGACCGAGCTCCCCGCCTCGTGCTGGAGCTCCACCACCCACCGACGACTGCTCGACCAGTCACCGCCACCGAAGGACCACCGTGCCCGTTGCTCCCCTCCCCGTCCTCGACGACCGCGCTGAACGCCGCCTGTTCTGCATGTTGGCGCTGCTCGCCGCGGACGGGCCCGCATCTCGACGCGCGCTGATGCAGCGCGTGGAGCGGCTCGTCCCGCTGCTGGAGAACGAGCGGGAGCGGGCCGTCGACAGCGCCGACCACACCGCAGCCGGGCGGGTTCTGACCCGGGCGTACGAGACGCTGCGCAAACGAGGTCTGCTCGTCCACCCGCCCCGGGGCGACGTGTGGGAGTTGACCTCGACGGGTTCGGAGGCGGTGGAAGCAGCAGCAGGGTCGTACCGGGAGTTCTGGGGCCGCGTCGAGGAGGTGCCAGCCGTCGACACGTCCGCAGCGCAGTCCGAGGAGATCCTCGCCCGCTTCGAGCCCGCAGGACCGCTGAACCGGATCCTGTACGGCCCGCCCGGCACCGGCAAGACGTACTCCACGGTGGACGCGGCCCTCGCCTGCCTCCGGGACACCGCATCCCCCGTCGAGCTGGGCGGTCCGAGCCCTTCCCGTCAGGACCTCCTCGCCGCCTACCGCGCCCACGTCAACGCGGGGCACATCGAGTTCGTCACGTTCCACCAGGCCTTCAGCTACGAAGACTTCGTCGAGGGTTTCCGACCCGTGGTCGACGAGGGCACGGCCGAGACCGAGCGCGCAGGCGGCCAGATCCGCTACGAGGTGCGGGCCGGGGTCTTCAAGCGCCTCGCGGAGCGAGCTTCGGTGAACCCGGACCAGGCGTTCGTCCTGGTCATCGACGAGATCAACCGCGGGAACGTCGCCGGGATCTTCGGTGAGCTCATCACGCTCGTCGAGGACGGCAAGCGCATCGGGCAGCCGGAGCAGCTGCGAGTCCAGCTGCCCTACTCGGGTGAGTCGTTCGGCGTACCGGTCAACCTGCACATCATCGGGACGATGAACACCGCCGACCGTTCCCTCGCTGGCGTGGACCTCGCGTTGCGCCGCCGGTTCGACTTCACGGAGATGCCGCCGCAGAAGGAACTGCTGGAAGACGTCGTCGCCGAGGACGTGAAGGTCGCCGACGTCATGTCTCACCTCAACCGGCGGATCCAGGCGGCCAAGGGTCGGGACTTCGCGATCGGCCACGCCTTCTTCCTCCCGCTGGCCGCACGCGCCGGCGGAGCGACTCTCGCCGACCTCGCCGAGGTTTTCCGCCGCAAGGTGCTGCCGCTGCTGCAGGAGTACTTCTTCGAGGACGACCTGCAGATCGCCCGGGTGCTGAACCAGGCTGAACCGCACGACAAGGAGTGGGACTACCTGCACCGTGAGGTGCAGGGGAACGGCGGACGAAGCCTGTGGTCGCAGCAGGACGCTGCCCTCGAAGACCTTCGCTTCTACCACCAGATCGTCGACGAGCCCTTCAACGGAGTTCCCGGACAGCGGAGGAGCCCCGTGGAAGTGGTTTCGACGCGCGTCGCCACCGAGGACGGCGCTGCCGAACTCGCCACCGCGTCCTCCCAGCCTGCGTGATCGGCGGCGACCGGCACCTCACCGTCCAGGAGCACGAGAGGATCCAGCTCTCCTCGCTCCCGGGTGGGTTGACCGCCGAGCGGTTGGTGGCCGTGCAGGCCGAGGACCTGCACGACCCCCGGAAGAAGACTTTCACCCCCTTCAGTCGAGTCGGGGAGCAGGTGCGCGCTCCCGGTCGGGTAGGGGTGGTCGACGTCGACGGGGTGGTGGTCGAAATCCTGCCCAAGGCGGGCCACCGGGACCTCGGCTCCAGCGCCGCTGGGGAACAGCTGAGCGAACGCCAGGTCGAACGCTCACGGCAGGTCGTGGAAGCGCTGGTGCACGCCTTCCTCCAGAGCGGTCCGATGGACGACCACCGTTCGGCTCGGACGCTGAACCCGACGCGCCTGCAGGCGACGCGAGGCCCAATCAGGGAGCGGGTGCACGAGCGGTTCGTGGAGGAGACGGAAATCCTCCTCCCTCACCGTGTCCGCATGGGGTACACCGCGGCCAGCGAGCGCCTGCCCTACCTGAGAGGACGCCTCGACCTCGGCCGGCAGAGCCGGCAGCTCCCCGGTCAAGAGCACCGCTTCCACGTGCGGTACCGGCGCTTCGACGCCGCTCGCCCGGAGAACCGCCTGATCAAGACGGCGCTGCTGCGGGTGGCTTCTCGCAGCCCGCGAGCGGACCTGCGGCTGCGGGCGCACCAGCTGGCGGGCCTGCTGGACGAGGTGCCCGTCTCGCACGCCGTTGCCGCGGACCTGGCGCAGTGGGACCGAGGACGGTTGCTCGAGGGCTACCGGGCCGTCGAGCCGTGGTGCCGCCTGACACTGCAACCGCTCCTGGGCACCCGGGTGGGCGCCGACCAAGCGGAGTCGCTGCTGTGGAGGACGGAGAACCTCTTCGAGAAGGCCCTCGAATCCGCACTCGCTCGACGCGTCGTGGCTGTCGGTGCGGACCTGGAGGTGGTCTCACAGGCGGGGGACGTCGTCGAGCACCTCGGCACGGACGAGGCCGGGGAGGCAGCCTTCCGCCTCGAGCCGGACCTGCTCCTGCGGAGCCGCGGCGACGCCGTCGCCGTGATCGACGCCAAGTGGAAGCAGCACGACAAACGTGGATCCGCGGTACCGGACCTCTCGCCGTCGGACGACGATCCGTCCGAGGAGGCCGCCACGTCCACCAAGCCCCGCCCTCTGGCGATCGGACGGGAGGACGCCTACCAGCTCTTCGCCTACGGCCACCGGTACTTGAAGGGGCGGGGCCCGATGGTCGTGGTCTACCCCGCTTCGCTGAAGTTCACGACCCCGGTCACGTACCAGCTCGGCGAGCTGACGCTGACCGCGCTCCCCTACGACGTCGCCGACGACGAGTTCCTGCTGGGCCACCGCGACTCGGCCACCCGCAGGGCCCTCGGCGACCTGGTGCCCCTGCTGTCTCCCCCAGGCAGCAGCTCCGCCACGCACAAGACGAGGAGCACAACGTGAGTGACCTGATCCTGACCGCCGCCCTGGGACCGGCGGGCCGCTCGCACGGCTCGCCCAAGCCGGCCGGCATCTTCGCCTGCCTGTACGTGGGCGGCTCCGGAGCCTGGAGCTTCGTGAGCACCCCGCCGGACGGTGGAGTCCGCCGGCTCGGTCTATGCTCAGACGGCGAGGTGGTTCAGGAGCTCATGGCCGGCTTCGCGCTGGCCGCCGGCGACCCCGCGCTGGACGAGGTCGTCACCGAGCTGCTGGGCACGACGCGGCACGACCGGGACGTGGAACTCACGAGCCGGCAGCGGAAGCGCCTCGCCGACGCCGCCGGGGAGTACGGCGTCGCTGCGGTCATCACCCACTTGGTGAGCTCGGTGCCGGCGGAGGTCCACGAGACGCTCGCGTCCGCCGGCTGGTCCGTCGTCACCGCCACCCCGGCGCAGGACTCGCGGACCTCAGCGTGGGGCGGGGACTGACCGGAGGCCACCACGTCACGCAGATCCGTCGCAGCACGTCGTGGCGGGAGCGGGAGCCGTCTGGTAGCGCGTGCGCGCGGGCCCCTTCGTGCGGCGTACCGCGCCGAGGACGTTCCAGTGCCGACACCGTCGCTGGTGTTCCCGGCCGGGCAGCTCGAGCCGGGAACGGTGCCGCTGGTCACGGGCGACGACGCAGCGGGTGGTGCGCCGGGAGATCGGTGAGCGGGACCCGCAGGTCCGACCAGCGCCACCCCAGCCGGCGCAACCGGACGTGCTCGTACACCGTCAACCCCAGCACCGTCACCGCACCACCGACACCCAGCAGGGCCAGGGTGTGCTCGACCCCGGCCGACGGTTCCAGTGCGTCGCTGACGTTCTCCGCTCCGCTGGCCAGGGCGACGACGAACGCGAGGATCGACGGCAGCAACGGGTGCACGTCCCCCGCGCAGAACAGGTGCCGCACTCCGTGGACGAGGACAGCCGCCGCGGCCGCCAGCAGGAACGGCCACACCAGGTAGAGGGCGGCGCCCCCACCCACCAGGACCGGGGCGGCGACCCTCAGGAGAGCCGACCCCGGCGGGAGGTCGTCCACCTCCTGCGTGCCCCACGCGACGAGCACGGGGACGGCGATGACCGCGACGAGCAGGAGGAACGGGCGGACCGTGGGCGTCAGCCGGTCCCGGCGCTGACTCCGGTGGCTGCGGAACGCGACGACGGCGATGCCCACGAGGAAGACCGGCACCGCGACCGCCGCCTTCAGCGCGAAACCCACCAGGGCGCCCACCAGCAGGTCCTCCGCCAGACCGGACGGCACGTCCCGGGACGCCGCGACCGCGACGACGACGCTGGCGTACCCCAGCCACGACCGCCACGCCTGCAAGCGCTCCACGTGCGGGTCGCTGCGCCGGCGCGGACGCATCCAGCGCGAGGCCGTCCGCCAGCAGCTGCGGATCGTGCGCACGTACCAGGCGACGATGCGGACGGCCAGCTCGATGAACACCTCAGCCACGACGATCCCCTCCAGGTCACTTGCCGTGGTGACTGTGGCAGAGGGGGCGGACACGAGGATCGCGGTCGGTGTCGGGTCGGTCGGACATCCACGACGACCACCTCGACAGGCGCTGCAGTAGCGCCTCGCCGTGCTCAGCAGGGCGGTCGCGTCGGTGACCAACGTCCATGGCAGCGGCATCCAACGAGCCGGAAACCGTTGCTGTCAACGCCTCATCTTCCACGCGGCCATCGAGACGCCGCGGCAACTCCTGTCGAAGGTCGGCGAGCACTGCGACTCCCGGCCGGAAACTCCTCCACCAGCCGGACCAGCTCGCGACCCACGACGACCGTCCGCTCCGACGCACCAGGATCCCACAGTGCGCGCTACACGAGTCACGCGAGCACTGAACCAGTCTTACGCCCTGCCCTCTCGGCTCCCTCGATGAGGCCGGCAGCTTCCCGTGCATGGAACTCGGCATCAACGATGGACCGATTGGCAGAACGCCACGGCTACCGTGCCGACTCGGCAGCTCACGGAAACGAAGTGTAATCTGCGAGGCGGCGACAATGCGTTGGAGCGAACATCTCGCCAACCGTAATCACCTCCCACGGTGAGACACGTGAGCGCCCGGCCTGCCCCGTGGAACGGGCGGTCGTGGCCGACCATGCCCAGCAGCTCGTGCCTGCATTCCGGGCAGGAGTCGACTGCTCCCCCCGTCGTCGGTCGGCAGTCTCCGCAGGACGACGACGCCTCAACGCTCACGCGGCCGAAGAGACTGTGCTGCGCCCCACCGCACCCGGCGCAGAAGAATTCTTCCACGGCGACGGATGCAGCCTGACCAGGCAGCCACTTCGAGCTCGACCGAGTTCACTTCATGCTCTGATGAATCGGTCGGCGCGCACGGCAGCTGAGATCGCATCACTCATCTGGGCGTCAGATTGAAAGCAGAGTGTGATCGCGGAGCAGCATCCACCCGTCAGAGTGGCGTCTGTGCCCCCTGGATGGCGGCATCAACCACCCCGTGCTCTTCGCCGATCTTCACGGAAGCGTTGGAGTCGAGAAGGGAGCAGTGATGGCCAGGGCGTCGCAGAAGGTCACCGTGGCGGTCCGTACCGCCGAGGGGGAGCACGTCGAACAGCTCACCGACCGCCCGGTTCGGCGGATGCCGGACGGCGTCAGCGGCGTCGTCTACGGCGGCCGGGTGTACCCGGTCAACGAGGGCATGTTCATCTGCCTCGACGACGAGAGCGTGCCCAAGTCCAGCTGCAGCGACTTCGTGTCTCCTGGTGAAGACCTGGTCGTCCTCGTCTCCGCATCGGCCCAGACGACCTTCGCGGTGGACCGCTGGTCGATCGAGCCGACGCGGTTCGGGCAGTACGTCGTACTGGACGGGACGGAGGCTCAAGCGGAGGAGCTCGTCCGTCGCCTGACCGCCGCCGGCGTCACGGTCAAGCGGTGGGCTGAGAGTTGGCGACCGGCATCCGACGGCTACCACTACGACTGGTTCATCCGCCTCGGCGACGACCTCACGAGGGAACAGAGCATCGCCGCCGTCTCAGACGTCCTGGCCGCAGGCACCAGCGCGCCGGGAGCAGCCGCCTCGTCGGTCGCGGATTCGATGAGCAGCGTGCAGGAGAGCCTCCTGCGGGTCGAGCTGCTCATCGCCCGAAGTCAACTAGCTACGACGCAGCTCCAGACCGCGTCGCTCGAGCAGGAGGTCGAAGAGCTCCGTGCCGGCAACTCGTCGCTGCGGCGCGAGCTGTCCAGCGCCAAGAGCGGGCGTACCCGCGCAGAGAAGAAGCTCGCGGCGGCTCAAACGATCGCCGCCGCGACCCAGGAGCAGGCCTCGGAGCAGAGGGCCGTCGATGAGCTGCTCGACGAGGCTCAGCGCCAGCTCGACGCTCGAGACAGCGAACTGTCGGCACGGACCGACGAGCTGCACCGGCTGCGACAGCAACTCGAGGCAGCTGAGCATGCAGTCTCGCGAGAGCGTGAACTCCGCGAGCAGGTGACCGCCGAGGCTGTCGCCCAACCACGCGTCGCTGGTCCGCTGCGCGGCCTTGAAGGAGTGCTCGACCGCATGTTCGACCGTCTCGTGCTCGATGAGACGACCGTGGACGCCTTCACGGACGCCCGCGAGTTTCGCCGGCTGTCACACCTCGTGCGCGTGCTCGTCGAGCTCGACGGCAAGCAGGTGCTCGGCAAGAAGTGCAAGGGCTACCCCGACATCTACGAGGTCGACGACGTCCACACCGGCGTCAAGGGCTCGGAGCGGATGGGGCGGGTGTACCACCGTCGTGACCCTTCGTCGGACAAGCTGCTCGTCTTCGCCCACCGCAAGGTCGACGCCAAGAAGCAGCGTGAGTTCCTGGAGAAGATCTCGAAGGAGCCCGTGACCCTCCACGACCCGGTCTGACCCCAGAGCTGTCCGCTCAAGTGCCGATCACCCCCTTGGCGAAGCGCTTTACAACTGCGACCGCCCGAGGACTGCTCGAGCCAGACCCGCGCCGCGAAGCCACCGCGCTCGGCCCGCTTCGGCCAATCTGCCCTCGGTGGTGTCCGCACCGCGGAGCTCACGTGCTTCCTCGACGACCTCGTCGTGCAGGGCGTCGACGTACTCGTGCTGGACGAAGACACGTGTCACGGGCGTTCCCTCCGCGGTACGGATGACCTCGGGACGCGGTCCCGCAGAAGCTTGCCCATCCCCGCGTGGCTTCCGAGGTCGCCCGATGAATGCCGACTTCTACCGCACGGAGTCGACACCCTGCATGTCCGGGCAAATGGCCGTCCTGCTGGCTGCCACCAACCGAACCTACGAGTTCGCCCTCGGGTCGGCGTCGCTCGACTTCGTCGAGGAGGGTCGACAGGACGTCAGCCTCATTGAGCTGACGACCCCGTACACGCTGAAGCTGGCGGCCCGCTCCCCCGAAACCGCGCAGACCTCGGCGGTGACCACCACGGGCACTGCCGACTACCTCACCTAGCTCCGTGAGGACATCGAGGACGTCTCGACGCACGGAGAGCCGATGCCACGGCTCATCGACAAGGCGTCAGGGACAGGCCGCGAATGGTCGCGAAGATGTTCCTGACGCGAACGGCGGGAGCGAGCACGAGTTCTGTCGGCTGCACGGCCAAGGCCGCTTCCGCCGTGTCGCCCTCGCGGAGGAACTCCCGAGCTCCACGGGGTCGACCACCTCGCTGGAGGACGAGCTGGAGTCACGCTGATTCATCGTCGAGAGCATCTTTCGCTGCCGGCGTCATCGGCCGACGCGTCGGCCTCGCACCGTTGGGGGAAGGTCAATGCCTGGTCATGCCGCGTCGCCGTGTCATCGTCGCTCTGCACGCTCAAGGGCTTCCAGCGCGGCCGCTGCTTCTCCTGCGAAGACGTGCTGCTCGACGCCCCCTGCGCGGCTCACACCGATCACGTCTTCGCCTGGTTCCTGATGAACCGGTACGAAGCTCGTGACGCCGCCCTGGACGGCTCGTGGAACTGCGTCGCAGCCTCCGCGCCGTGCAGCCTGCGCAAGAGCAACCGCCTGACGAGCCCCGACGTCCTGCAGGCGCTCGTCGTGCGGAATGACACGGTCCTCGCCTCGTCCGTGCCCTTGAAGGTGGTGCGCAGCACCCACGCCCATTTCCCCGCGTGATCCTCCTGCCGTCGACGACCACGTCACACCGCGCCTCACGACAACCCCAGGGCGGTCTCCAACTCGCTCCCCACCACCTCCTGGGGAACTACGACAGCGTCCCTGAGTGCCGTCTTGCTGCGCAGCAGCCGGTCGAGGTTGACGTCGAAGGACTCCAGGTCGGGGTGGACAGCGAGAGGAAGGTGCACGTGCACGTTCCTCGTCTGGCCGATCCGGTAGATGCGGTCGGTGGCCTGCGCCTCCTTCGCCGGGTTCCAGTGCCGTTCGAGGTGCACGGCGTGGTTGGCTCCCACGACGGTGAGCCCGACGCCGGCAGCCAGCGGCGACATGATGATGACGTTGAAGCCGGATTGCGCCTCGAAGG
Organism: Kineococcus rugosus; assembly: GCF_050871975.1. NCBI lineage: Bacteria > Bacillati > Actinomycetota > Actinomycetes > Kineosporiales > Kineosporiaceae > Kineococcus > Kineococcus rugosus. Next base: position 30,645 of record NZ_JBJLSJ010000017.1, read on the forward strand.
CGCGGATCTTCTTGAGCCGCGTCTCGCCCGCACCCGTTGCTGCGGTCTCACCGTTGACGACGTCGACGCGGATCCCGTACGGCTGGTCGAGCCAGAGGGCGAGAGCACGCTGCAACGCCTTGGTCTTGGCGAAGACGATGGCCTTCTCCCCTCGGGCACGGACGTCGTCCAGGATGGTGCGAACGGTGACCACGGTCCGGGCGGACAGCTCGTGGGCCGACGCGTCAACGTCAATCTTGTCCGACACCAGGTGCGGATGCAGCGAGACGCTGGCCAACTGCTGCAGCGCCTTGAGCGCCGTTCCCTTCGGCCGCGGTCCGTGGCGGTGCGCCGCGAGCACACCGTCGTAGGCCTCGATCTAAGCAGCCGGCATCACCTGCCGGTACTCGTGCACGTGCTTGCCCGGGAGGTCCTCGAGGTGGTCCTCCTTTACCCGACGCAGCATGAAAGCGCCAACCTCATCGCGGAGCGCCTTGCCCAACCGCTCGTGCTCCGTTCCCGAGGCAACACTCATCGGCTGGACCCACGCCTCCTGGAAGTCGCCCCACGAGCTCAACAAGCCGGGCTGTGCCGTGTCCCCGAGGGTCCAGAAATCGCGCAACGAGTTCTCGACCGGTGTTCCGGTAGCGAGCAGCTTGAAGCGAGCTTTGAGCGCCTTGGCCGCTCGAGTCGCGAGGATCTCGGGGTTCTTGACCGCTTGCGCCTCGTCCATGACGACGACTCCCCAGTCGACGAGTCCGAGGGACACCTGGTAGCGGCGCAACGTCTCGTAGGTGGTGAGGACCAGGACGCCCGGCCGGTCCAGTCGCGCTTCCCCGTGCGCCGGTCCGATCCTCAGCGACGCGTGGATGCGGTCGGCGCGGACCATCCCGTTCTCGTCGAGGTCCTCCAGCCGGGCCGCGGTCTCCCGCTCGGCTCCCCGCTCCTGGTAGTCGGCGAGTCCGCTGCCTTGGAGGACGACGACGTCGTCGAAGGGACCGCAGCGGTTGCCGAAGGTGGCTCGGATCTCCGCGAGCCAGTTCTCCAGCAGGGCGACGGGCATGACGCTGAGGGTCGGCAGAGGCACGCGGCCGGCCCTCCGCTGGACCCGCTGGGCCTCGGCCAGCGCCACCAAGGTCATGTAGGTCTTGCCGAGCCCCATGTCGTCGGCCAGCAGCGCGCCTTGGATTCTCGCCGGTTCGCCGTCCTCCGCCGTGAGAGCCGCCTCGAGCAGACCAGCCATCCACTCAGCCCCGACGCGTTGGTGGGCGAAAGGCTGGCGCAGCAGCTGACTGAAGTCGATGGGGGCGGTGGGTGAGGCCGCGGCTGCCCGACTACGCATGGCCTTGGCGGTCCCGCTGGCGTCGAGGATGTGCATCCCGACGGTGACTCGTCGGCCCGAGCTGCGGGGTTCCTCCTGGCGATCAACCGTGTCTGCGCTCAGGGCAGCGAGGCGACGTCGTGACGCAGCGAGGACCTCATGAACGTGACTGCGGTCGGAGATGTCGACCACTGCAGTGTCGCCGAACGGCAGAACGGTGTCCCCGCGGTTCCACGCTTCTTCGACCGCCGTCTCGACGGACGCCTGCTGGCTCTCCGTCCGGACGTCCTGAACGAGGAGCTCCGGCGTCGACCTGGACGCTACCCCTGCGAACCAGTCCAGCCCTGTGCTGGCGGCCTGCTCGAAGCTCACCGGTGCGATGACGCCGAGGCCGGCGACCCGGACGCTGAACCGCACGTCGACGTCCACCAGCTCGGGGTCGTAGAAGGACCCCGGTGCTTCGAGGAACGCGCGGACGTCCGCCGCGGGGATGACGGAGCGCTGACGCACCTCGCGCACGGCCGCGAGCTCCTGCTCCTCCAGGAGAACGAGGGTGTCATCGATACGCAGGACGCCAGCTTCGTCGGACGCTCCGCTGCTCGAAGGTCCCTCGACCTGGTGCCACCGCGTGGCGGCAGCTGAGGCGTCCACGCCAGGTCCCAGGTCCGGCTCCACCGTGAGCGAGCCGTCCGGCTGCGGTTCGACCGTCAAGCCGACCGACGTCGGCACCACTGTGGTGAAGCGGTCCAGGGCACCCAGGGAGAAGCTCGAGCCGGGCGACTCGGCCTCCGCCAGACTTTTAGCGGTTTGGAGCTCCGCGACGAGCCGGACGTTGGCGTCCTCCGAGCGCGGTGAGCCGGCGGATCGGTGGTGCTCCACGGCACGGAGTGCCTTCAACGCCCAGGTGGGCAGACGATGCAGCTCTCCCCCCACCCGCAGGACAGGGCCGCGACGGTCGGGAGTGGTGGGGTGGGCGCCCACCAGCACATCCAGTTCGACGCGGAAGTCGGGGGACGCCGTGTACCGGTGGACGCGTGCCTCGAGTCGTCCATCGAAGGTCGAGGGTAGGCCGAGGACGGCGGCGTCGAGGGCGTCGAGCCCGGCGATGACGTCCTCGGAGACCGCGAAACCGTCGTCCAAGTCGGTCGCTTGGCCGTCGTCACACAGCAGGTCGAGAACGTAGTACTGCTCCTGCGCACGTCGGCCAGCCTGACCGGCCCGTACGAGGCTCAAGGTCTCAGGATCAGCGGTGAACCGAGTGTACCGGCCGAACTCCTGGCGGAAGCCCGTTGGGGTTTCCGGACCGGACGGCTCGGGTCGACGCCGACGGACGCGATCGATCAGTCGCACGACTCACCATGCCTTCGCTCGACGCTGCGCCAGCTCGGCGAAGTCGTTCTTGGTCATGAGACCGTGCTCATCGAGGCGAACACCGTTCCTCCGGAGGAAGTCGAGAGCAGTCTTGATCCACGACCCGCTCGCGTGGTGCTTGATGGTCGTGTGGGACGTTGGCCCGTTCTGCGCCACGTGCGCGCCGGGCAGCTCGTCACGCAGGTAGCCCGCGTCGAAGCGCGTCCTGCTGCGCTGCTCCAGCCGCTCCAGCGGTCCACCGAGGAAGACGTGCAAGCTGAAGTTGTGAGAGCCCTCGACGAGGCAGAAGTCGCCGCAGTTCACGTAGACGACTGCGGTACCGGCCAGACCTGGACCCTCCAACCGCGCCACGTCCTGCAGGCCGACGGCCACCGATCGACGCACCCAGCGCTCGATGTCGGCCCCGAGCACGAGGCGCACGTCCTCGATCCGGTCCTGCTCGTAGAGGCCGTTCAGCAGCCGCTTCCGGCGCTTCAACATGCGCTCCATGGACTCGTCCTTCGAGTTCGCGTACGTCTCGATGCCGTCGAGGAAGGCGGTCAGGTTCAGGCCGCTCATCCACCGGACAGCACGGGATCGATTCTCCTCCGGCAAGCCAGCCCACCACGTGCGCCAGGACTCGGTCTGCTGGAAGCGTGGGTCACCGCCGATGTCCAGCACAGCTTGCAACCAGGCACTGCTTGGGCGACGCGTTACCTTGTCGGTCAGTGCCACCAGGATGCGGTGTCCGAAGTACAGGCCGTCCCGATCGGTGTTCTCCGTGCGCTGACGAGCCATCACCTCGTCGGTGATCGCTGACAGGAAAGCGTGGTCGCCACGCTCCGCATCGGCGGCGGCGATCCGCGCCAGGTAGAACTCATCGCGCGCGACCCGGGCGAAGCGCGTGGTGGAGTAGGCGGACAGCAGCGCGTCCCGGAACCACCGGTTGAGATCCTCACCGGCCGCCACCAGGCGAGTCGCCAGGAGCTGAGGTCCTTGAGCGGTGAAAAGGTACTCGTCCTGCCGACGGAGGGACTCGACCGCGTCCAGGTGGTTGCGGCTGGGCAGGGCGGCGACGGCGTTCCGCACGACGTCACGCAGCACCGCCTGCAACCCGTCGTCCCAGCGGTCGAGCCGGTCGAGGTGGTCGAGGAACAGATGCGCCAGCAGGAGGGTCGTCAGACGCGAGACACCGCTGCGCTGCACGAGCCGTGCGACGGTCACCGACAGCGTGCGCCGCGCGAGCTCCGCGTCCTCGGCCCAGGCCGTCGCGGCGGCCCGCACGGCACGACGATCGCTCAGGCGTGCCGCGATGGCCTCCGGGTCGCCGGCATCCAACACCTGGCGCACGTCGGCGACGAGGGCGGTGAAGTTGCGTCCCGTACCGGCGCTGTCGATGAGCGCTGCCACGCGCTCGACGTGCTCGTTCCATGCGTCGCACACCTGGTTCGACCGCGGGGACAGCGTCAGCTGGGGCACCGGAGGGTGCGCACGGAGCTTCACGAGCCGATCCCCGCGGCCGTGCGGATCTGACCGATCTCCTCTTCGGAGAGCTTGTGCTCGGTGAACCGGATGTCGATGCGCCGGTTCGCGGCACGGTCTTCCGGCGTCACCTGGACCGGGACGACCGGGCGGGTGTCGGCGTAACCGGACACGGAGAAGAGCCGCTCGCCGGTGTGCCCGTGGAGGGTCCCCAAGTCAGCGGGCAACTTGTCCTCCCACAGTCGCCACAAGGAGATTGCACGGTTCGCGGACAAGCCCCAGTTGCCCCCGTAGACACCGCCGATCGGCACGTCGTCGGTGTGGCCTTCGATGAAGACGGTGTCCAGCTGCAGGTACCGGTCACCCTCATGCAGGACGTCGTCGACGACCTGCCCGATCGCAAGCGCGTTGGCCTCGTGCTCCGGCCTGATGTCCGCCGACCCGCTGTCGAAGCCGAGGAGGTCCGTGGGGACACGCAGCACGGTGTTCGTCGGGTCGGTCTCCACCTGGACCCCCGCAGCGGAGAGTCGATCACGCATCTCGACGACCATCGCGGCGCGCACCTGCTCGCTCGTCCCGAGGCTGCCGAGGACCTGGTCGAAGGCGTCGTTGCGCGCTTTGGCCGCGGCGGCGTCCTTCTTGGCGTCGGCCAGGGCGCTCTGCTCCTGCGTCAGGGAGAACACCAGGGCGACGGCCGCCAACATGAAGACGGTGAGCAGTGCCGTCATGAGGTCGGCGAAGGAGATCCACACGGACTCCTCTTCGCCCTCGCTGCGCCTGGACCGCCCGATGAAGCGCCGACTCATGCCGCCGAGGCCTGCTCGGTGGCGCCGCGAAGGCGGCGGACGGTGTCGTACTCGTCGATGGCGTGGGAGAGCGCCTCGATGGCCGTGAGCATGTTCGACGTGAACTTCTCCGTCTGAGCGTCCCACTCGGTCATGCGACGACCGGTCTGCTTGCTCACCTGCTCCGCGTAGTCCGCCAGCCAACCGGCGGTGGTCTTGGAGTGCTCGACCAGCTGCCGGTTGAGGCTGTCCAGGAAAGACTCTTGATGGGCTCGCATGTCGGTGAAGCCGCTCTTGAGCAGACTGGACGCCTTCTGCAGCGCTTCGACCGACGCTGCGGTCTTCTGCGTGAGCTCAGTAACGGTGCTCTGCTGGTCGACCAGAGCCGTCGCGGCTTCGGTCGTCTTGTCGGCGAGGTCGTCCATCGTCTCGATGGCGTCGGCGAGGATGCGGGCCAGCGTAGTGCTGGTGCCCCCGATCTCGGTCGCCACCCGGGCGAGGTTGTCGCTGATGGACTCCATGCCGCCCGTAGCTGCCCCCACGACGCTGGCTGCCTGCTCGAGGCCGGCCACGACCTTCGGCAACGACTCGTCCAGCATGCGCATCTGGCGTTCAGTGGCGTCGTTGACAGCACGCATCTGGGTCGTGACCGTGGTCCGCAACTCGGACATCTGGTGAGTCGTCATCGTGCCGATCGCTTCGAGCTGCTGTGCGGAGGTCCGGTGCAGATCGTCCAGGGTCCGGGTCGAGGTCTCCTGCATGTGACGAGCCTGCTCGGACGCAGCCCGCTGCAGTTCGTCCAGAGTCCGAGTCGACGTCTCCTGCATGTGACGAGCCTGCTCGGCTGCTGCGCTCTGCAGCTCCTTGACCTGGTGCGTGGTCGTCGTGCGGATCTCATCAAGCTGATGAGCAGTCGCTTGCTGCGTCCTTTCCAGAGCGACGATGGAGGCCTCGTGCATCACGCGGACCTGCTCAACCGCAGACGATTGCAGATCGCTCAATGTCTGAGTAGTTCCCACCCTGAGCTCTTCGAGATGCGACGCCGACGCACGCTGGAGTCCGTCGACAGCCGTCGTCGTGGCCTCGCGCATGTGACGAGCCTGCTCGGCTGCTGCGGACTGCAGCTCCTTGGCCTGGTGCGTGGTCGTCGTGCGAATCTCGTCGAGCTGATGAGTAGCCGCGCGGCTGGTCTCCTCCAAGACGGCTGCCGACATCTCGTGCATCCGACGAGCCTGTTCGGCCACGGAGGACTGGAGCTCGATCAACGTTTGAGTGGTTCCCGTCCTGAGCTCTTCGAGGTGCGATGCCGACGCACGCTGGAGCCCGTCGACAGCCGTGGTGGTGGCTTCGCGCATGTGACGTGCCTGCTCCGCCGCCGCGTCTCGAAGCTCCCTGGACTGTTCGACCGTCGTGGCCCGCAGCTCTTCCAGGTGTTCGGAGGATGCCCGCTGCAGAGCGTTCAAAGTCTGGGTGGACGTCTCCTGCATGCGCCGCGCCTGCTCGGACGCCACGACTTGGAGCTCGGTCAGCTGCTGAGCAGTCGTCGCACGAACCTCCTCGACGTGCGCCGCAACAGCTCGCTGCAGCTCACCCAGCGCCTGAGCTGAGGTTTCGTGCAACTGCCGTGACTGCTTGATGGCAGTCAGCTGCATCGCCTCCAGGCGCTGTGCGTGCTCGTCGGAGTGGCGCGCCATCTCGACGCCCATGTGGTCGAGCGTGGACCGCATGGACTCGGACGACGACTTCAACTCGTGGGCGAGGGACAGCCCCATCTCGCGGAAGGAGCTGGTCAGCTCCGCCGAGACCAGCTTGAAGACTTCAGCCGAGTGCTCCACGCTCCGCTCAGCCAGCTCTCGGATGATCGGGGTCAGCGAGTCGTGGATCGCCTCGCTCACCGATGCGCTGACCGCTCTGCTCGTCTCCTGTCCGATGTGCTGGACGGTCTCCTGGAGCGCACTTCCGACCTTCTCGTGGAGCACCTGGAGCGCCTCGTTGGAGTCGCTGGAGTGGACTGCGATGTCGGACAGGGACTGTTCAGGTGTCTTCAAGGGGAAGATCGCGTCGATGCGCACCTGGAGCCGGCGGAGCTCCTCCAGGACCTTGCGCTCACGCAGCCGCAGGACGACGTTCGTGACCAAGCTCATGAAGACGCCCCACAAGGAGGCGGTGAATCCTAGGGCCGCCCCGTCGACGAGCGTTTGGATACCTACCCGCAGTTCCTCGGGAGTGGAGCCGAGATCGAGTCCGCGCAGCCCCACCGTCAGGCCGAGGAAGGTGCCGAAGAGCCCCAGGGTGGTCAGGACGGTCGGTGCGGCACCGAGCACCCGGTTGCCGATCAGTCCGGGCGCGAAGCGCTGCTCGGTGAAGAAGCTCTCGGCCGGGACGGACGCGTGCACGGACGTCCCGGAGGCCACCAGAGTTCCGTCAAAGTCCGCCCAGGCGCTGCGCACCGCAGCGGAGTGGCGAGACGCGACGAGCGCCAGCTCAGCTCGACGGGCGCGCGGGTCACTCGTGCTGGTGGACGAGTTGGCGAGTCGGATAGCTTCTCGCACCAGCCTCAGGGCGTGCCTCGCGCGGCGGTACGCCACGGCGATGACCCAGGCGCTGAGCCCGAGGATGATCAACCAGAGGATCGGCGTCACCGACTCCACGCCGCCGTCGACGATCTCCCCGACATCTGGGACGACCAGCTCGACGAAGCCGATGCCTGTGTCACTCATGGGTCCTCTTCCTGGCATCGACAGCGTGGGTGCGGGGCCGGATCTGGCGGCCGTCTAGAACGTCGGATCGCTGTCAAGCAGATGTGAGCTCGAGCCCCGTGATTCGCTCGAACGGCCGTCTCGTGGTGCCTCGGGGCACTGCACGGCCGTCGCTCCTCGATTCCGGGTGAGCCGATCGTCCCGATCTAGGCTGAGGGCATGACCGGAGAGCTGTCCTTGTTCGGAGACGATGAGCCTGAAGGCGTCGAAGACCTCGAAGCGGTCGTCGCCCCGATCGCGCCGTGGCAGGAGGCGCTCCTCCGCAAGAGCCTCGACGGTCTGGGTCTAGTGACCATGGACGAGCGTCAGCGTGCGATCGAGACGGCTGCCGGCCGTCCCGTGGAGTCTCTGCGATCGCTCACCCATGCAGAGGCGCTCTCAGTTGCGGAGCGGCTCGCAGCGGTGACGCCGAAGACGGCGAGCTCCACCACGTCGTGGGACGACCGCGAGGAGAGCACCTGGATCGACCGACTCTGAGAGCACGTGAGTCACCTGGATTGACCGATTGCGTCCCAAAGATCGTGTGTGGTTAATCGAACACGGCATCGCCTCAAATCGGGCGACATCGTGCTTGCTCCTGCCTCGGCAAGCCCTTCGCACTCCCGATGAGTGGATCTGGCTCGGGACGAGCCAGATCGGCCCAGCGCTCCTCGCCCAGTGCTTGACGAGAGCTTCGGGGTTCAAGGCTAAGTTCATCGGCGTGCCGGGACAGGGATTGGCGCCGAGAGGATCGACTCGTGAGAGGCGTCTCCCAGCCCGGGGTCACCCCGCCCGTCTCTGCGGGGTGGGCAATGCTCAGCACCCCGGCTGTCCGCCCAACGCTGCAACCAGGAGCAACACCCGTGATGTCTACATGCGCTGCGAGCTCACAATGACGTCGACGATCATCGCCGCCCGACATCCTTCGTAGACGTCGCCGTACCGGTAGGCGGCGTGAGACGCCGCCAAGCCATGTGCTTCTTCACGCTGTCGAAGTGGATCTATCGCCGACTGTCAGCTCGCGTGCTGGCGCACACATGCTCCAAGGCACTGGTGCACTGCTCGCTCATGAGCGATCAGTCTTCTAACAGCCACCAGCCAAAGGTCACTGCTCCCTCTTTGCTGACGTCGGGGGTGATCGCTCAATTGCCTTTCGTCGTCGTGTCGAGGTGCTTCCCGATGTAGCCGATGTAGACCTTCCCCGTCTTCCGGGTGTCGTCGTAGTAGTGCAAACGCGGGGCGAACATGTCTGACCTTGGAGGCTTGAAGTGCGCGTACATCGCTACGCACCCGTCAGGGTGCACTTCGGTGGGGACGGGGAAGACACGCTGCGCGGAGAGCCGAGGGCTGTTGACGACAGTCTCTGATTCGCCCTTGGCATACCTGCGCAGGGTTACCTTGCGCGTAGTGACGGTTTCGTCCTCCAGGTAGGCCTGGACGGGCCCAGAGTGCTTTGTGCGTGCGTAGTCGTAGAGAACGAGGATCTGCTCCCACAAGTCACCCCGGTGCCGGCGCTGGTTGTCGCGCAGGTCCACGGCGGCTGCCTTCTCCCGCTCGCCGGTGAAGACCACGAACTGAGAGATCCGGCTGCCGCAGCCGGCGGTGAGAAGATCGACGATGCCTTCGACATCATCAGGCTCCTCCTCCTCGGCCTCCGAGACGTCGACGTAGACGTCGTAGACGGAGGCGGCCCGTAGTTTGCTTTCCAGTGCCGCGACCTGTCGCTGCAGCTCACGAACCCGGGCCTCCGCGCGGCGGCGGGCCGTGGCTTCGTCGACGGTGAACAGCTCCTGGATCTCAAGCTCGGCGCGCGCATCGTTCCGCTCTGCTTCGAGGGTCGCGAGGTCCTCCAGGAAGCTCTCAGTGGCCTCGGCGTCACTGCGCAGTCGTTGCAGCGAGGCATCAGCCACGTCCAAGTGCTCGAGCTCGAAGCCGTCAGCGCCGAGACGGGTCAGGAGCTGCACCACGCGCGCGTGCTCTGCGACGCCCAGCTCGACCACGTCTAGGCGGCGAGCCCGCCGCTCCGTGCCATCCCAGACGGTAGTGACGGTCCCCGGCTCGACAGGAGCGACTGGCTCCTCCGGGCGCGTGATGACCGGCACCTCGGGGAGAGGAGTCCTGCGCGCCAAGATCTCCTCTCGTCCCAGAATGCGAAGCGTCCTGGAGAGGTCAGGGGGCAGAGGTCGGTCGAGGAACCGTTGGCGGGATGTCCGGGCGTGAGCGAAAGGCAGATGCCCGGTGACGCGAAGCCCCTTGCCGGTCCGCTTGAGGTGTCGCGCCATCGTGCGGGGTCCGAGGGTGCGGTGGCGCAGGCCGTCGGCCGGGTCGTCGAGGTCCACCTGCGGCGCGAACGTGCGGATGCCGCTGTGCTCGATGCGGTGGCTGTCCGGCAGCCGCTTCTCCAGCTCCGCGTGCGCCGCTTCGGTCAGCACATACCCCGTGGAGACACCGCGACTTTCCTTCAGGAGGCTGTCCAAAGCGTCGCGCCACGGGTCGACCGGTACGCCGAGGATGGCGCCTGCAACGACGACGGCCACATTGCGCGCAGGATCGAGGATGGCTTGGAGGAGATCAGGTACGTCTGAGGCGTGGACGATGACGGGAGCAGGTCGGAGAGGAGTATCGCCGTCACGGACCTCGACCGCCTCGAGGACGTGCCGAACGATGTTGGGCGCTGATCCGCGGGTCACCGCGGTCTCCGCGTCGACGTCACCGACGTCGAGCTCGATGACGAGCGACTGAGCGTTGCGCTCCACACCGGAAAGGTTGGCCGCGATGACGGACACGGTCCACGTACCGTCGTCGCTCTCCTCGACGTGCCGGAGCGCCTGCCGCACGGAGCCGTCGGTTCCGACATGCCTGACCACCGTCAGGTGGGCTCCGGGACCCGTCTCATGGGTCCCGGGACCGTCCCAGTCGGCGTTCGTCAAGACGTTGCGCGGCTTGCGGTCGCTCTTCAGCTTGCCGCGCAGCCAAGACCGCATCTGGTCGTCGGCGACCGCGACCGCATCGGTCGTCTCAGGCAGGCGGAAGACCGCCCGATAGCCCAGTGTCATACCCGCCTCCGTCAGCGATCAGGGAACTTCGGATCTTGATTCGCACCGTGGCGGGGTGTCCCGACACATCACGTAGAGCCTCGGGTCACAGTCGGCCACCTTGGCTTCTGGGTGAGGACAGTGTTCTCAACCCCGTGTGGTGGCGTGTGCGCTCGCAAACGGTGATCAATCCTTGGCGGAACCCGTGACGCTCAAGTTCGGGTTGAGCAAGTCCTGGGTCGGTCAGCTGCGGTCAGCTTGACTCGAAGCCTGAGTCGTCGAAGCGCAAGGTCGTGGCGTTCTCCGACACCGTCCGGATCTTCGCCTCGTCAAAACCACCGGGTGCCTTCGCCTGGATTTCGAGCCGCAACTCGAGCTCGACGCCGTCGACAGCGGCGAGCTGGGCGATGACTTCCTGCTGGATGACGTGCAGCTGCCGCGCGTAGGACTGCGGATCGAGCTGCTTGGTGCCCCAGTAGCGAGTGCGCCGCGCAGCAGGAGGCACAGGACCGGGGCCAGGGCCAGGACCAGGGCCCGGACCCGGACCCGGACCCGGACCCGGACCAGGACCCGGACCAGGACCAGGACCAGGACCAGGACCAGGACCAGGACCCACTACTACCTCGTCGTCTCGCTGCTTCTGCGCCGGCTCGGGCTTGACGATCAGCAAGCTGTCGGTCGCGGGAGGCGGCGGAGTGTCGTCGGTGGGCAGCCACAAGCCGATGTAGCGGCCCGCGTCCTCGTCGTACCCCTCCGCGAGCGCGAAGGTCGATTGTTCCCAGCCGATGACGGAACCCGCGGCGTGCACACCCTCGGCGAGCACGAAGCGCTTGCTGAGCCGCGCGAGGTAAGGGTACGTCGTGTAGTAGCCCCACAGCGTCCCGAAAGAGAGATGTCCCGCTTCCCACGCCTTCGCCAGCGGTCCCCGCAGGTCGACGCGGAGCAGGGTGGCCGCCCGCTGGGTGCTGAGCTGGTTGACCTGGCCGAGCTTGACGACGGCACGCTCTACCAGGTCCTTCGCCGTCCCCTCGGCCTTGTGGGCGATGACGTCGAACGGCTGGGTGGGGTCGAGCTGTTGCGCGGCGAGCACCCAGTGGTAGGTCGCCGTGAGCCGCTCGCTGACGAGCTGGTCGGAACGGTCACGGCGTTCCTTGGCCTGTTCCTTCTGCTGGGCGGTGAGGTCGAGGCTGCTGTCGGCGTTCTGGTAGACCCACTTCCAGGCCAAGTGCTCGCGCACGGCGGCGTCCAGCTCGGCCATGCGGTTGGTGTCGGCGGCGAGGGCGACGACCATGTTGCGCCTCGTGCGCTGTCCTGAGCCGACGTGTTCCACGATGCGCCGGTACGCCTGAGCAGCGGGCGACTTGCCGTCAGCCTTGCGGTCGTACGTGACACGTGGGTGCAGCATAACCAGACGCACCTCGTCCGTGTCGGGAACCTCACCGGGGTCATCAGTGACGTGGGTCGCGGCGATGCCCCGGGGGTCGTTGCGACGCTGCTTTGCAAGACGATCGACGAGCTCGGCCCACACGTCGGCGGCCTGGAGGTTCTCGGCGTGGTCGCGGGCTGCGCGGGTGGTGTTGGCCTGCGTGAGGAACCAGGACCGGTTGTCGAGGGCGTAGTAGTACGTCGCCCGGTCGCCGAGCTTGGCGAGGGCCGAGTGGAAGTTGCCGGGTACGTCACCAGGTAGCGCCGTGCCGAGGAAGAGGCGGCTGCGGTCGATGCCCCGGTGAGCCCCCTTGAGGGTTGGGGTTGCCCCGAAGAAGACGGTGCGGGCGAGACGCCGGGTGACCTGGCGGGCGCCGAAGAGCGCCCGGTTCTCGTCATCGATGCGGGCAGGAGTGCTGCCCTCACCGTCGACGTCGGCGTCGATGACCACCTTCCACTGGTCCTCGAGGTACTGAGTCAGCTCGGTCATGACCGTGGGGTCGGCCAGCGGCACGCTGCCGGGCATGATGAGCGGGAAGGGGTCGTTGCTCTTCCACAGGGAGTTGACGACGGTGTTGAGGAGCCGCAGCACACCGCGGGTGCGCTGGAAGCGCTCCAGCGTCGACCAGTCGGTGTAGAGGCGGTCGAAGAGCTCGGGATGAATGGGGTAGCAGCGGCGGATGCGGTCGACGTACTCCTGGTCGCGCACCTCACCGGGGAAGTCGGTGGAGTGCTTGCGGTAGAAGTCGACGACGGCCTTGGCCGTCGCGGTGATCCGTGCGTGCGCCTCGCCGCTCGGCGGGAGGAACAGCCGGCGTCGGACGATCTCGAAGGACTCTTCAGCGCTGGCCGGACGCCACTGGTCGGCAACACGCCGGACGACATTCTGCAAGGCAGCGAGGGCCTCGCGTCCACCGCGGCCCCCGACCTCCTCATCGTGGACGGTGCCCTCGGCGTACGGGGAGTCGCTGGAGGCGGGGATGGAGATCACGAGCAGCGCACCCGGGGTGCGCTTGACGGCTTCGGTGAGCGTCTGCGCGAAGGTGAACTGGGTATCGAAGCTGCCGCCGGCGCGGTCGTCGCTGCTATAGAGCTGCCGTGCATAGGCGACCCACTCATCGATGAGGATGACGGCCGGGGCGTAGCGCTGGAGAAGAGTGTCTAGCGCACCGGCGGGGTTGGTGCTCGTGCGGTCAGCCTCCGCGACGATGTCATAGCCATCCTGGCCACCGAGCTGCCACGCCAGCTCCCCCCACAGGGTGCGGCGCAGCGGCTCGCCATCAGTGCCGCCGATGCCCGAAGCAGACAGGTGGTTGCCGACGAGGGCCACCCGCTTCACGCGACCGCGGACGGCGTCGAGGCCGGAGCCTTGCAGAAGCTCCTGCACGTCCTGGGGGAAGTCGACGAGGGCGTGACCGGAGACGATGTGCCAGAGGGCCAGCATCGAGTGCGTCTTGCCGCCACCGAAGTTGGTCTGCAGGTTGACGACGGGTGCGGCGTTCATGTCGCCGCTGACGCGAGCGACCGCTCCGGAGAGCAGGGTTTTGAGGCCGTCGGTGAGGTACGTCCGCCCGAAGAACTGGATCGGGTCCGTGTAGTCGCCGTCCGCGGTGACACCTGGCGCCAGCTTCCCTTGGGAGGCCATGGCGACGGTATGGAGGTCGGCAGCGAACTCGGCGGCCCGGAAATTGCCAGAGCGGACGTCGTCGTGCGGCTGGAGGACCTCTCGCCACGGCAGCAGACCGGCGGTGTCAAGCTCAAGCGCCGCCGGGACGACTCGTCGCACCTCCTCGGCAGCGCTGACGCGGCGGAGGTCAATGCGGAGCTGCTTCACCTCATCGGCGCGGCCAGGATCACCGACCGCGCGCAGGAGGCGCTCGGTAGTGTCGAGCGCGCGGTAGGCGTCGTCGGTGCTGAACGGCTGGTGGTGCGCCCACTTGTTGCGGACGTCGCGCAGCTCGCTGGCGAAGCTCTCCTCAACACGGGAGAGGTGCTCGTTGAAGGGGTACCAGTTGGGCTTGATCTGGGCGGTGACCTTCTCGGTGAGCACGCGGAGCTGCACTTGGAGGTCACGGCGGTCGTAGGTGCGAGGTGCCCCACCGGCCTCCCTGACCTTCCGGGCATCGCGTGCGGCGATGAGGATCGACCAGTCTTGCCCCTCGGGTGTTTCCGGAGCGAGGACCTGGGCGATGAACGGGTCGAGTCCTTCAGCGAGGAGATCGAGGGTCTTGCCCACGCGGTCGCGGTTGCTCAGTGCCACGGTGGTGCCTCAGCTCTCAGTGTCGAAGTCGAAGGCCGCCTGCAGCGGGCCGGCGGGGGCGAGCTGCACTTGGGTGGCCGCCTCGTTCCAGGCGGTGACGAGGGCGTTGAACATCACGGCGACCTCGGTGAGCTTGCGGTCCTCCGCGATGGAAAACAGCAGGAAGCCCAGCTCCTTGGCGGTGTCCGCGTTGCCAACGCGGTCGGCGTACGCCATGACCTTCGCCATGCCGGGAATGCCCTCGGTGGTGACGGCGTGCGCGAGACGCAGCACGAACTCCCATGCGGTGACGGTGTCGTGCGGGCCAGGCTCGAATGTCTCGGACAGCTCGTCCGGGCGCAGCAGCTGCACGCTGCCGCCGCCGCTACGAAGGATGCCGAGGCGAGCCAGGCGCTGCACGGAGGAGTTGCGGGCTCGAGCAAGGCTGTCGGCGGACCCGAAGTCGCCCGCGTCGAAGCCGTGCTGGCGGAACCATGCGATGGCGAAGCGGGTATCGGTGTCGAAATCGCCCTCCTGCTCAGCTAGCACCTCGTCCAGCACCTCATTGATGCGCGCCAAAGCGTCGCGCACTGTCATAGAGGAACCATCGTCTTCCAATACTTGCGCGTACTGAGAGTACGTTGCCATGCCCGGCCCAATTGCAGCTTGGGGCAGGTCCACTGGGGCAATGGCGCCCTGTTGCAACTTACGCAAGGCGTCAGGCAAGTCGCGATGAAGGTTCGCAACAAATCCTCGACGGTCGATGATCGAAGCATCGTGCGACCGCGGACGAAGCGACAAGACGATGGAGGAAGCAAGAGCATTGGTATTTCGGCCAACCATTCGAGTAGCCATTTCAGTACGCAGGGGCCATGTAGACGTCACAGCCCATCCGGACCGGATCATTCCATGCAGCAGTGTTTCCCAACCCTTGGAAGCTTCGCCCATGACGTCTGATTCTGACTGCTTGAAGGCGTAGTAAACAGTCATCGGGAAAGCTGTATTCGCCTCATCGCGGACTCGGCTAAATACCTCACGGAAACCCGATTCAAAGAATGCGCGCGCCGAATCAGGTCCCCCGTGGCGGTACGGATTCGCCACAAGTTCATCGGATTTGGGTGTCAGCATCGTTGCCAACAGGTCTGGGTACAAAGACTTCAAAGATCGACGAAGCCATACATAAGAAAAATCGGACAAGTTGGCGTACTCAATGTTGTCATAGTATGGAGGATCCGTGCTCAAGACTCCAGAGAATGAAGCCGCCTGCGCGGACGAGTGCTTAACTGCGCCACGCCCATGCCCCGCATTCTTTGCTATGGCATCAGCTGCACCTTGTACGACGCCGCTCCAGTCTCCACCCGCTCCCGAGAATGGGGTAACTTCAGCGTAATCCCAAGTCATTGCAATGGCTTGACGACCGAATGCTGGAGCACTCTTGTCAGCATCCGCTCGCCAACGAGCCAACGTACAATGAAAAACGGCCATTTTGGACGCGCAGAGGCCCAAGTAGGTGGAGACCGCGACAGCGTACTCCTCAGAAGAAACGCCAGAAGAGATAGTCTTTCCGGCGCCTTGCCCATCGATGGCGATGCGTTCGCGCACCTCACTCACTAAGTCACTAAAGGTGCACAGCATTGTCAACTGACGAGAGCTGAATAGGTCCGCAAAGGAGGTCAATCCGTAGGGAGGCACCCAGATGTTTCTCGGATCATATGCCATCTCTTGACTAGGGACCTCGTCTGGCCGCGTCACCATGGCCAGGTCTTCCTGAGCTTCGGAGGGTTCTAAGTAGACACGCGACCGTCGATGCTCTGCCACCGTCGCCATCAGCTGCACGCCAAGACGGCCCGCTACTCCCTCGTGTTTGATGTGTTCTCGATTAACAGCTGCACCACAACCTACGCAAATAGCGCCGGTTCGACTGACCGTCCCATCCTCATCCTTACCTGGTCCGCATTTGATGTTGCGCCCAATAGTGAACTGCACTTTGCCGTCCACCACGCGGGGAACCACATAAGCTTCTCTGCCCTTTCTCTTTCCTAGCCACCATGAGCGCACCAGTGGCATCCGAATTCCACAAGCAGGATTCGGACACGTCACTGTTCGCGTCCAAATCCACGCGATGACCGTAGCGTCGGTACCGTCACCGAGCTTTACCTTCGGGTAAAGATGACCAATGCGCTTCTCCGCCTCATCGCGCATCCACTGCCCGTACCGCCGCACGTCTTCTGCGAGCCCCGTCGCCCGCGGCCAGTGATCCGACTTCGGCGCATCGGGGTGCACCGGCGGTTGCCCCGCGAACTTCGGCGGAATTTCGATGAGCGCCTTGTTGATGAGCACCGCAACGGGGTTGAGGTCGGAGGCGTGCGCCTCCAACCCGAGGCGCTGTGCCTCCAGCGGGATCGTGCCGCCCCCGGCGAACGGATCGAGGATGGGCGGTGGGTTGCCGTCGGTGGACTTGAGGATCTCCTCGTGCGCGGCCTTGAGCAGCTTCTCGTTGCCGGCGTTCTCCCACACGACGAGTTCCTCGATGAGGGCGTGCAGGCGCTTACGTTCGCGCGCCTGATCCTCCTCGGTGGGGAACTTGTCCGGGTGCGAGGACGGGTCGTCGACCAGCTGCGCGAAGAGGACCGCCCGCGCGGCCGCCAAGGGCCGGCGTGCCCACCACAGGTGCAGAGTGGAGGGGTGACCGTGCCGGATGGACTTCTCCCGCGCGGACTCGCGGTTGATGGTTTCCAGCGGCAAGGCGACCTCGATGAGCTTGCGGCGCGGGACGGGAGCGGGGCTGTCGGACATGGCACTTCCTCGACGCAGGGACTGACTGGTACGCGATGGGGCGGGGAGCGGTCAGAACGGCACGGAGGCCCTCCCCCAGGTAACGGGCCAGTTGCCGCGCACGGCGGTGGCGGCGAAGGAGCCGAGCTCGGTATCACGGAAGGGGTTGGCCAGATAGCGCACCCGGTCGTGCTCGGGCCCGTCGGGTGAAACCTCCACCATCGCCAACCGGTACCGGTCACCCGCGTTCTTGGCGAAAAGCACCTCGTTCGCGGTGACGGTGAAGTCGTCCGCGCCGGCGACGCGCCCCTTGACCTCGAGGAGCAGTAAGTGCCCGTCGGGGCCGGTGGACTCGACGTCGTAGCCGGGGTTGCTGTGCGGCATCTCCACCGGCTCCCGCCCCAGCGCACGCTCCGCGGCGAGGACCGCGTCCACGGCCCGGCGTTCGGTGATGCGCGTGTCCACCGGGTGCTGTCCTAGCGGTGCGGCAGTGCCGACCAGCCCGGCCGGCAGCACGAGGGCCGCGCCGACGATCCGCGGGGGCCGGGCGGTGAGCTGTTCCTCCGCGGCGAGCTGCGTCAGGCGCTTCTCCCGCCGCTTCTCCAGCTCCTCCGCACGCCGCTCGGCGCGCCGGGCGGAGGTGCGGCCCTGCCTGCCCGCGGCTTCCTCGGCCCGGAGCTTGGACGCCGTGGCCCACCAGGTGCTGACCTCCTGGTCCAGCCGCTGTCGCACGGCCGCTCGGGTGCGGTGGATGCCCGGCACCAGCCGGTCCCGTAGCTCGGTCACGTGCCGCGGCAGACTCTCCTGCACCGCCCACTGCGTCACCGCCTGCTCCACTCCCCCAGCGAGCCACGGCTGAGCCAGCACGTCGTCCACCAGATCGGCGGCCTCATCGGGCAGCGGCTCGGCATCCAGGTACGGGGCGGCGCCCGACGCCGTGGCCGTGCCCGAGGGTGTCAGCGTGACGTACGCGAACCGCTTGCTCACCACCGCGTCGAAGCCGTTGACGACCTCCTCCAGCACCGCCACCACCAGCCGCGGTTCGGTGCCGGGGTCGCGCGGATCCAGCAGGGCTGCCCCCCGCTCCAGCACGCCACCCCACCGCTCCTGGGCGGCGTCCAGCACCGCGTCGAGCAACGGGTGCCCCGGGGCGAGCAGCTCCGCTCGTGGGGCGTCGCGGGCTTCGAGCCGGGCCGGGTCGAACGTCACCCGCGCGTACCGGTGGGTCACGGCGGCGTGCGGCCGGGTGGCGCGCGCCAGGATGGCGGACGGCACGTTGGGGATCTCGAAGCGTCCTGCCTCACGGGGCGCGAGCCGGCCACCCAGACGGGTGAACGCTTCGGTGGCGCAGCGCTGCACGAAGTGAGGTTGCAGCCGCCGCGCCCGGGCCTCGTCCATCTGCCGCCGCAGTGCGGCGACGTCGACCTCCGCGGCGCGTGTCTCGTGCAGGGCGCGTTCTGCGAGCAGCTCCTTCAGCCCGTCGGCCACTTGGGCGTCGACGACCGCGTCGAGCTCCGCCTGCCGCTCCGGCTGGTCGCCGTAGCGAATAGCGTCGACGAGCAGCTCGCGCAGCGGTCGGTCCTGGAAGGCGTTGCCGAGCACGTCGAACAGTCGGCCGCCGTAGGCGCGGCGCTGCTCCTCCGCCTTCTCCAGCAGCCGGACGAACACCTGCCCCTCGCGCGTCTCATGGGCCACGAGGTTCCACAGCCGGCACACCTCACGCTGGCCGATGCGGTGGATGCGGCCGAAGCGCTGCTCCAGCCGGTTGGGGTTCCACGGCAGGTCGTAGTTCACCATCAGGTGCGCGACCTGGAGGTTGAGACCCTCGCCAGCCGCGTCGGTCGCCACGAGGACCTGGCAGGTCTCGTCCTGCGTGAAGCGCTCGCGCACCCGAAGCCGCTCCTCGCGCGGCACTCCGCCGTGGATCGTGACCACGGCGTCGTCGCGGCCGATGAGGTTGCCGATCCGGCCTGCCAGGTAGGTCAAGGTGTCGCGGTGCTCGGTGAAGACGATGAGCTTGCGCAGCGCGCCGTTCTCCCGGGTCAGCAGCTGCTGGTCGTCGAACAGCCCTCGCAGGCTGACCCACTTGGTGTCCGTCCCCGCCGCCAGCACCCGGGCTGACAAGACTTCGAGCTGCTCGAGGACCACGATCTCGGCGTCCAGCTCGGCGACCGTCCGCGCGGCGGTGGCCGCGTCGACGACACCTTCCTCCACGTGCTCCGCCTCGGCCGCAGTCAGGTCGTCGGGGTCGTCCAGCGCCAGGTTCGCCAGGCTCGACTCCAGCGACGCCTCCAGCGGGGAGGTCACCGCCCCGGCGGCCATCTCCTCCCGGCGAGCCTGCAACCGGGCGCGGCGGCGCTGCAGGGAGCGGTGGATCGCCTCGGGGCTGGACGCCAGGCGCCGCTGCAGCACGGTCAAGGCGAAGCCCACCGTCCGCGAGCGCTGGCTCTCACCCTCGGCCTGGAGTGTGTCGGCGCGCGTCATCTCGTCGCGGACGTAGCGGGTGACCTCTTCGTAGAGGTCCTCCTCCAGCGGGGAGAGTGCGAACGGGACCGTCTCGGCGCGCCGCTCGGGGAAGAGCGGCTTGCCCTCGAAGGTGAGCAGGTCCTCCTTGACCATGCGGCGCATCAGCCCGGTGGTGTCGGCGGAGTGCACGCCCTGGCGGTAGCGACCCTCGAAGCGGTCGGCGTCGAGCAGCGCCAGGAACAGCTGGAACTCGTCCTCCTTACCCGCGTGCGGGGTGGCGGTCATCAGCAGCAGGTGCCGGGCGACCGTGCCGAGGACCCGGCCCAGCTCGTAGCGCTTGGTGGTCTTGACCTCCGTACCGGCGTACGTGGCGGACATCCGGTGCGCCTCGTCCACGACGACCAGGTCCCAGTCGGTCCGGCGCAGGCCGTCCAGCAGCTCCGGCCGCCGAGCCAGGACGTCCATCCGAGCGATCGCCAGCGGATGAGCATCGAACGCCGTGCCGCTCACCACCTCGGCCGGCGACGGGGCCAGCACGGCGAAGTCCAACCCGAAGCGGGTCGCCAGCTCCACCTGCCACTGCTCCACCAGGCTGCCCGGCGCCACGATGAGGCACCGTGCGAGGTCTCCGCGCAGCATCAGCTCCCGGGCGTAGAGACCGGCCATGATCGTCTTGCCGGCGCCAGGGTCGTCGGCGAGGAGGAAGCGCAGCGGCGTGCGGGGCAGCAGCTCGCCGTAGACGGCGCGGATCTGGTGCGGCAGGGGGTCGATGTCGCTGGACGTCACCGCGATCATCGGGTCGTAGAGACCAGCCATCCGGATGCGAAGCACCTCCGCCGCCAGCCGGAAGTCTGCGGCGTCAGCGTCGAAGGTCCAGCGCAGCGGTCCGCTGGTCAACGCGAGCCGGTGCTCGTCCGCCCGGTAGAGGAGCTGGTCGCCGAGCGAGCCGTCCGGTGCCCGGTAGGTCAGGGTGAGAGCATCGGCGCCGTGCCAGGTGGTGGCGAGCACCTCCACGGCGACGCCGTTGCGGACGCCGTGGACGTGCGCTCCGGCGACCAGCGTCTCCAGGGTCGTCACACGCCCGCCTCGATGACGGGGGCAGCCACTGGCCCGGTGATCACGGGCACCGGTGTGCTCTGACTGGCGGCAAGCCTGACCTGCCGCCCCCGCTCATGCGAGAGCTGATGACGGCCGCGTCGCTCAGGCTTCTCATTGCTCGAAGCACTGGATCAGTCTGCCCCATGCCTGTGATTCACGTACCCCGTACGTGTCACTCGACGTGACGAACGCTTGCGGCTCCCGTGGCCGGTGGCGGTGCCGGCTCGACGAGCAAGTCGAAGTGGGAAGCAACGTCACAGGTGCGCCGACAGCGCCAACAGGCTGTTGAACAGTCGAGATGCCTCCGACCTCATGGCGCGCTCCCCTCCGTCACCTCCCATGATCGTCCAGTGAGCTTGCTCCACCGAACCAGTCATCGCCACTCCCCGTGTCCGACTCATCGGGCACAGTGGAGATGACCCGCCAGGCAGCGGCGGCCCGGCACCACGAGGAAGACCCGCGCATGAGCACCCCGACTGCCCCGAGCAGCACCCCCGGACCCATCGCCTCCGCAGCGCACGTCGTGAAGCTCCTCGACTTCCTCAGCGAGTACGACGCGCAACGACACCCCGCCGTCCTCGACATCGCCCAGGAAGGTCTGTACCGCGTGGTCGAGGGGCAGCTCCCCGCCGTGCCGGGCATCACCTTCGACCCAGCTGAGCAGCACTGGCTCCGCGTGGACTACGTCGAGCTGCCGGCCGCGCCCACCCCACCGGCGTCGGTCCGTGACGTGCTCTCCGGCCCCCTCACCGCCGTCCACCGACCGGAACTGATCCCCGAGCCCGAGCACCCGGGAGCCGAGGCCGACCCGGAGGAGATCGCCCGGTGGGACGACATGCGCCGTCAGCGCGAGCGCGCCGAGCAGTGGATCGACACGAGGTGGCAGCCGTGGTCCGAGGCCTACGCGGCGGCTCAGCAAGCGAAGAAGGCCTACCGCGACCTCTTCGAGGCCGCTGAGCGCCTGCACACCGATCGCGACAGCGTCGAGCTCGTCTGGGGCTTCGGGATGCTCAAGTGGCGGCTGGGCACGGACACACGCATCTCCCACCCACTGCTCACCATCCCCGTCGAGGTCACCACGGACCCCGCGACGCAGGCCCTGTCCATCCACCCGGACGGGGCGATGGAGTTGCAGACCTTGCCGCTGGCCGGGGTGGACCTGCGCGACCGTGCCGGGCTGAACGTCAAACGCGACGCCCTCGCCCAGGAAGTCCTCGAGCCGTGGTCCGACGAGGTGACCGAACAGCTCCGCGCCACCGTGCGTCTGCTGCACGAAGCCGGTGCACTGCAAGGAGAAGCCGACCACCCGGCAGGTGCACCCGTCGTCGACCCGAGCTGGGTGCTGTACTTGCGGCGCCGCCAGCGCGACTACCAGGGGTTCCTCGACAACCTCCGCACGCTGTACCAGGACGGAGCCGCTGTGCCGGCGGCGCTGGCTGCCCTGGTGGCTGAGGAACCGTCCAGAGTCGTCGGTAGGGCCCTCGACGGACGCCAAGGCACCGGCTCGAGCCGTGGGTCCGGGGCGACGGAACCGTTGCTGCTGCCGCTGCCCGCCAACGAAGAGCAGGCCCGCATCCTCCGGCTCGCGCAGGAACGTCCCGGCGTCACCGTGCAAGGCCCGCCGGGTACGGGCAAGACGCACACCATCGCCAACCTCGTCTCGCACTACGTCGCCTACGGCAAGCGGGTCCTCGTCGTCGCCGAGAAGGAGCAGGCGCTGCGCCGCGTCGCGGAGAAGGTGCCCGACGGCATCCGCAGCCTCATCGTCAACGTCTTCGGCGCCGACGAGGAGAGCCGCCGCGAGCTCGGGGCCGCCATCACCGGCATCCAGGCGGGCGTCAACGGCCTCGACCGCGACCACGCCGACGAGGAGATCGCCCGGCTGACCCAGGCGCTGGACGACCTCGACCGACGCATCGCCACGACGACGAGCGAGATGCTCACCACCCGCGTGGCCGAGACCACGACCCTGTCCGGTGAGTGGCCGGCAGGCATCGACCCGACGCCGCAGCAGGTCGCGCAGTGGCTGGCCGCTCATTCCGAGCTCGGCTACGTGCCGGACCTCGTCGAGCCCGGAACGGCGTGCCCGCTGACGGTGAGCGAGCTGGGGCGACTGGTGGAGCTGGTCGACCGCATCGGCGTACGACGAGCCGAGGAGTGCGCCTACGCGCTGCCGCTGCTGACGGACCTGCCGACCCCTGCGCAGCTGGCGCTCGCCCTCAGCCGGCGTGCAGAGCTGGAGCAACAACTCACCGCTGCTGCGCCGGTGCTCACCGACTGGAACCGGGTGGACGCCGCCTCCGTCGAGCAGCTCGAACAAGCGCGCACGCTGGTCGACGCGGAGGTCGAGCACCTCACGGCGGCGAGCGCGGGCTGGGCCGCCACGGTGAGCGAACAACTCACCGACCCGTTGTTGCACGAGGAGTGGGTGCAGTTCGCCACCGCCTGCACCACCCACCGCGAACAGCTGATGAGCTTGCGCACGCCGCTGCGCGGCCACGACGTCACCGTGCCTGATACCCCGGCGAGTGATCTGGGCACCCAGCTGGCCAAGGCCCGCGACGCCCTCGCCGCCAAGGGCAAGCTCGGCCTGTTCGCCGGCGCGGCCAAGCGAGCGCTCGAGACGTGCACGGTCGACGGGCACGCCCCCGCCACCGCGCAGGAGGTCGAGCTGTGCGAGCAGGCGCTGGCGCTGCAGGCGTCGCGCCGGTCCCTCACCACCCGCTGGCGCAACCAGTTCGGCGATGTCGGCGGCCCCGAGCTGACGAGCGGCTCCCCGGAAGTCGAGTGCCGCGGGCCGCTGGAGGTGCTCGGTGGGCTGCTCGGCGCGGACGAGCGCTGGGGACGGATGGTCGAAGCGCTGGGCCGCCTCGGGGTCGACGTCCCGGTGAAGGCTTCGCTGCACGGGGCAACCCGCCTGCAAGAAGTGGTCGCGCTCTTCGACACCCGCGCAGTGGAACGCACCCTGATCGCCGAGTTGAGCGATGCGGAGGAACTGCTGCGCAGATCGTCCGAGCAGGAGGACGCCTCGCCGCTGTGCGCACTGCTGCTCGACGCCTTCCGCAGCGGCGCCACCGAACGCTACGGGGAGGTTCGAGAGCTCATCGCCGACCTGGCAGGCGTCGCACCGCAGGCGCTGGAACTGCGGGACCTGCGCGCTCGCCTGTCGGCAGCAGCACCGCTGTGGGCACAGGAGGTCCTCGCCGACACCTCGGCAGCGCGTGACGTGGGCGACCTGCCGGTGGCGTGGCAGTGGCGACAGTGCGACACGTGGATCGCCAAGATCACCGCCATGCCCTCCCCCACCGAACTGCAGGTACGCCTCGAAGAGCTCAGCGCCGAACGGCGTCGAATCGTCACCGAGCTCGTCAGCCAGCGCGCGTGGCGCAGGCTCGCCGACAACCTCGGCGACCGCGAGCGCAAGGCGCTCAACCAGTACCTGCAGGCCGTCAACCGGTACGGGAAGACGGGAGGCAAGTTCGCCGCCCGCTGGCTCGCTGAGCAGCGCCGCAGCCTCAACGAGGCCAAGACGGCCGTGCCCGTGTGGGTCATGACGACCAGCCGCGCGCTGGCCAGCTTCGCCGCCGAGCGAACGCCACCGTTCGACGTGCTCATCATCGACGAAGCCTCCCAGGCCGGTTTCGAGGCGCTGCCCGTCTTCTCACTCGCCTCCACCTCGATCGTCGTCGGCGACGAGAAGCAGACCAGCCCGGAGAACGTCGGCCTGGACCGCGCCCAGGTCTTCGACCTCATCGACGACCACCTGTCGAGCATCCACGGCCACCGGACGTTGTTCGACCCGGACAACAGCCTCTACGACATGGCGAGGCTGCAATTCCCCGACATCGTGATGCTCGTCGAGCACTTCCGCTGCCTGCCGGACATCATCGGCTTCTCGTCGGCCCTCTGCTACGACAACAAAATCCAGCCGTTGCGCGACCAAGCACCCGCACCCGGGTGGAGCGCACTGGGTGCCGTCCGCGTCCTGGACGGGTACCGCACCGGTGGTAGGACGACGACGGTCAACCGCCCCGAGGCCGAAGCCGTCGTCGACCTCATCGCCGAGCTGGATGCCGACCCCCGCTACACCGACATGACGTTCGGCGTCGTGACCCTCCTGGCCGGCGGTCAGGCGCGACTGATCGACGAGCTCCTCATGGACCGCCTCGGTCCCAAGCGCTTCAACGAGCGTCGTCTCCGCGTGGGTGAGGCCGCCGCCTTCCAGGGCGATGAGCGTGACGTCATCGTCATCAGCGTCGTAGCAGCGCTCGACTCGGGTACTTCGAAGAATCGCATCGCGGGTGCCGCGACCAGTTTGCGCGACCAGCGCCGGATCAACGTCGCCGCCTCCCGAGCTCAGCAGCAGATGTGGGTCGTGCACTCCGCCGACCCCGAGTCCTTCCCCGACGGCGACTACCGCGCCGCACTCATCCGGCACTGCCGCGACCCCCGTGGCATCGAGAAGGCCGGAGAGGAAGCGCTCGCGCTGTGCGAGTCGCCCTTCGAGACGGCAGTCCTCCAGCGCATCCTCGCCCGCGGGTACCGCCGAGTACGCGCTCAGCACCAGGTCGGCTCCCCCACCCGCAACTACCGCATCGACCTCGTCGTCGAAGGTCCGTCCAGCCGGCTCGCCGTCGAGTGCGACGGGGAACGCTGGCACGGGCCCGACCGCTGGCACGCCGACCGCGCACGCCAGCAGGTGCTGGAGCGAGCCGGGTGGACGTTCGAGCGGATTCGCGGCTCGGCGTTCTACCGCGACCCAGACTCGGCATTAGAGCCGCTGTGGGCGCGGCTGGCTGCGATGGGAATCCCGACCGGGAGCGAGTGGGTCGACGGGGATGGCCCGCAGCCTACGGTGCGGAGCGTAAGCGGTGCGACCCCGCCTCACGCTGAAGCGGGGGCTTCCGGTGAGAGGTCGCTCTGACGCTCTCCTGAAACGGTGAACCTGAAAGGGTCGACCTCCTGTGTCTGCTGCTCGGGAGGGGAAGCAAGATCGTGTGCGACGAGGACTTCGTCTTCCACAACAATCCCGGCTCGAGCGACGGTGCCGCCACCCTCTCACCAAAGTCGATGCACCGACCGACGGGGGACAACTGGCAGACCCTTTCCATCGACGTCCCGAAGTTGTCCGACGACATCAGCACGGTCCTGCTGGCCGTGTCCGCTCCTCCGGAAGCCGTCACCACGATCGATGCGACCATCAAGACGGCGAAGGCGGTGCAGGACGCGTGGGACGACTGATCCTCCTGCGCCGTCGACGCATCGCTCACCTCGCCCGTGGTAGTCCTCGTCGAACTGGGCAGGGAGGCCGGCTCGTGGACCGCGCGCTGCACGGGGACGGGCTTCGACGGCGGGTTCTGTGAGTTCGTCGGTCACCACGGGGGGATGGTCAACGACTGACGTGGAAAGCGAGCAAAGACAGACAACCGGCTAGGCCTCGCCCACGGAATCTTGCTTATCGAGGTCGCCGGTTCGGTCGTGCTGCACGGTCGGAGAGCACCTTTCGATCTGGTCCGGGTGACCACCGTGAAACCGCTCAGTCCTTCGGACCAGCGGCCCACGAGCTGCACCTACCGGCCGTACGTGTCCGCCGGCCACCCGCCGCCTGTGCTCAGCGACGTCCAACCCACCTGCACGAGCGATGTCGCAACGCGCCGGTCCAGCAAAACCGCGGGGTGGTCAAGCCCTCCTCCCCGGCGAAGTAGAGGAACTTGGTGCCGAACGCCCGCCCGAGGTGGGGCACGGGCTCTCGACGCGGCGGGTGAGGAGCTTGTAGGCGCCGACAGGGTCCCAACGACGAGTAGCGCTGCCTGCTGAAGCTGCTCACCGATGCGGTCGCGGTCCCGGTGGACGGCCTCGACGCGCTTGCTGCACAGGCGCAGGCGGTGCCCGGCTTCCTAGGCGACGGCGGCCCACAGCAGCCAGCGAGCTGCAGCGGGCGACGTCCGCGCATCGTCAGCGAGAGCCCAGACGTTCTTCCGCCGCACGGCGGCGGTGAATGCACCGAAGTCTTTCCGGAACAGCTGAGGCCAGTCGTCCTCGTCCCGGGTGCGGCGCCACCAGCCGACGGGGGCGTCCACGCACTGTTGGGCGACTCCTCCTTCCGGTCGCCGTAGGGGTCCTTCGGTGGCAGGAGGGTGCTCAGGTCAGTGCGGCTCACGGGACGAGCCTGCTACTTCCGTGCACCCTCGTCGCTCCAGGACGTGTGCGGCGTCCCTCGACCGGCTGCTCCAGCAGCGACTCGACGCGCATGCTCGACGTGGTCAAGCAGGCCGTGCTGCTGCACAAGGTCACCGAGCCGGGCTTCACCCGCTGGACGACCGTCGCGGATGTCCTACACGCCGGAACCGCCGTTGGCGCACGCAGCGCCGTGCTGCAGGAGAGCACCGCAGCCTGGAGTGAGTAAGCAGGCCGACGTCGTCCTACACGACCTCAATACCCTTGCCTTCACTCTGCGGCAGGACCCGTCGCTGCAGCTGGCGTACTCCGAGAACGGCTCCTCCGTCGACACCGTCGTCGCCGAGCAGGTTGTCGTGCACGGCGGGCAGCTCACAACGCTGGACGAGGCGGCGTTGCGCGCGGAGCTGGCCGAGCGAATGGCGTAGATCACCGCGAGACAGGAACACCTGGACAGCGTCACGGCGTCTTCACGGAGGCGTTCACGGCGATGTACTGGCGGGCGATGGCGGAGGAGGCGAGCGTCAACCGGTTCAACGGGGAAGGTTGGCTGGTGTGATCCGTGCGGTACCGCGGTGGTGAAGCACCGCGGCACCATGCTGGTCCCCAACCCTTAACGGACTGCAATAGGTCTCCTATTAAGATCGACGCTCTAGGGCCGCTGAGCGCTGGTGCTCCCAAGAACCGGAAACAAGAGAGTTCAACTTATCTTTGTCCACGGCAACCCCCAGGGCCTCGGCGAGGATGTGATAGCCGAGGCGCGGCGGAATCGCGTTTCCAATCTGTTGAGCGATATCCTTACCAGACCACGGGAAGTCAAGCGGGAATGTCTGCAGCTGGCCGGCCTCAGATGAATCAAATCTGCGAATCTCCACGCCACTCTCATCAACGATTCGATTCCTAAGAATCTTACCTGTAACAGTTGCGGCCGGCTCATCGTGCCTGCGTCGACCTCTAGCCTTCGGATCACCCCCTGTTCCATAATTAGATACCACAAAAAAGGGCGTCGCAATTTTCAAGCTATCTTCCATCGACACGCAATCAAGCAGATCTTCATCAAAGGTACCCTGGATATTGCCTAGGTCCCTTGACGAGCGAGTTCGATACTGTTTGTGAGTACGCTTTGGAAGGCAGGGCTGTCGTTCGAGGTGAGCCACCAAGACGGCCCGGCGCCTGGTTTGAGGAACGCCAAATTCTTCGGCCTTGAGCACACCCGCAGCTACCTTGTACCCGATCGAGGCCAGCGCCTCTCCCGTCGCATCCCAGATCGGAAGGACGGCTGGAACCTGCTCCAGCACGATGGCTTTGTAAGGGCGACCTTCTTTGTGAGCCTTCAACGCCCACCTAAGTGGCTCCAGCACCAATCCAGTCCGGTCGTCGTCCAGTGCCTTGAGAGCGCCGCTCACGTCATTGTCGGCCGCCATCTCCTTGACGAGTTGAAGTATGTGCTCGAGAACTCGGCGACCTGCACCGCCGCCGGCCACAGTGAACGTCTGGCACGGAGGGCCGCCCGCGAGAATCGTTGCGTCTTCCCATAGATGATGATTGACCCCCTCGCTGGGGCCATACTTTCTGACGTCTCCTTGCTCGGTCGTCAAACCCGCTTCACTGCGGGTCTTGCAGGCGTTCTTATCCCATTCAATGCCGACTACTGGCACACCTAGCCACTGTGCGGCAACATCAAGTCCACCCGGTCCAGCGAAAAGATCAATGATCTTCTCCTGACCGGCCTCGAGGGCGCTCACGTGCTCAGTGGCCATAGGAGGGGATCCTAGAACGCCGCTCCGACATCTCGGACACTCACACGCCCACGAAGGCCGCCGCAACAGACCGTCCCAGCGCGGCAGCGAGCGGTGGGGGTGTCGCCTCCACCACTTGAAGGTAGCGGGCGGTCTTGAGCCCGGCGATCATCCAGTCGTCCGGGAAGCCCGGGAGTCGCGCGATCCGCTCAACCGTGAGCTTCACGAGACCGGCGCGGTCGAGCGCAGGGTTCCGGAGAAAGTTCAGCCCGGGCGGCTCGTCGGCCATGGTCCCGCTGTCGACGCCCAGCCGGGACCACACCCGCTTGGACCCCGGTCAGTCCGAGGTCCGTCCCTCCTCGATCCCACGACCCGCCGGCGAGCGTCGATGCAAGGCTGGAGGCCGCCAGCACCCATTCCTCCACCTGGCTGCAGCCGCGCGCACCCATCGACTCGCGCAAAGCCGCCCCACCGCCGGAAGACGCTGCAGTGACGGCGCCGGCGCCTTGAGCCGGCGCGTCGCCTCCGGCTCGGCGGCTAAGAAGCCGTTGCAGAAGTTGGTCCAGAGCTCTGGCGCGTCGCACTGCGGCAGGCGCAGCCTGGACGCCATGGTCACCACGACCGGCAGGCCACCGCGTGAGCTGATCAGCGACGAGCTCTGACAGCTGCTGGCCCCGCTGATCCCACTCCCACCGCCGGCGGTCCACGGGCGCACCGGCCGGCCCCGCCGCGATGACCATGCGGCGCTTGAAGGCATCGTCTTCGTGCTGAGCACCGGCATCAGCTGGGCGAGTCCCCCCGCACGCGGGAGGTGCCCTCAGCCGCCCAACCTGGGCCACGGATCGGGCTGGACGTGCTGGCGGCGCCTGCGGGTGCGGCAGAAGGCGGGCGTGTGGGACGACCTGCACGCAGCCGTGCTGGATCGGCTGAGCCAGCAGGGGCTGCTGGACTGGTCTCGCGCCAGCGCCGACTCTGTCAGCGTCCGGGCGAAAAAGAGCGAGCTGACGGGTCCGAACACCATGGACAGAGCGAAACTGAGCGCGAGGTACCACCTGCTCGTCACCCCTGACGGACTGCCGCTGAACATCGTGCTCTCCGGCACCAACCGGCACGACACGATGTTCCTGGCCCCGCTGCTGGACGGCCAGCGCGCCGTCAAGGGCACCGGGCGGGGCGGGCCGCGGCGTCGACCGGTCAAGCTGCACGCGGATAAGGACTACGACAACTGGCCCTGTCGCGCCTACCTGCGCTGGCGCGGGATCGCCGCGCGCATCGCCTGCATTGGCATCGACTCCAGCCAGCGCCCTGGCCGGCGCCGCTGGGTCGTCGAACGCACCATCGGCTGACTGCTGTCCCACAAGCGCCTCACGCTTCACTACGACCGCACAACGACCACGACCACCGCGCTGGTACGGTTGGCGGTCGCGCTGACCTGCGCCCGGCGACCACCCCTAGCGGACTAATGCAACGGCTTCTAAGCCCGAGAAGGGCCGCTACATCCACCCCGAGTGGTCGACAAACGAGAATCAGGCCCACCGTGCGCTCACGCATGCCGAGGTTGCCGCGGTCCGGGGTTCCCACGAGTTCCACACCTGGGTGGCACCGAGGTCGAGATGGCTCGCCAGATCGGCGATGCGGTCCCGCCGCCGTTGTCCCGAGCCGTCGCTCTCCCGGTCAGACGACGCCTGCGCGCTGGATAGCCGCGTCGATCGCCTGCTGAATCGCCTCGACCGCGTCCAAGACGTGCTCGTGCTCCCAGACGCGAACTGCGGTCCAGCTCTCTGCTTCGAGCGCCGACACGATCTCCGCGTCTCGTACACGCGCCGACTCCGCACGGCGCCCCCAGTAGCCCACATCATTGCGTGGCGTGGCGCCGTGCTCTGGGCACCCGTGCCAGAAGCAGCCATCGATGAAAACCGCGACCCGCTGCTCCGGGAACAGCACGTCCGCAATGATGCGCCGACCAGCAAGCGGACGAGACTCCACCTCGAACCGCATCTTTTTCTCTTTCAGGGCTTGCCTAAGGCGGCGCTCCGGCTGGGTGCCGGACGCCGCAGCGTCCAGCCCCGGCGTCTTCTGAGGTTTCACGTCGTCTCACCGCCGGCAGGGCGGGACCGATCACGACGAGGCGTCTCGGCGAGCAGTTCGGTCAGGAGCCGTTCCATGGCGTCGATCGACTCCTGCGGGATGTCGCCGTCATCAGGACCGTCGGGGAGGTTGTCGACGACGGTCAGCGGGTCGAAGTCCCGGATGGCGTGCTGCCAGCCTCGCAGGGCCTCGACGTCCTGGGTCTCGTCAGGCGCCATCAGATCGAGCACAAGGGTGCTCGCTGCTGCGTTGGTCGCCTTGCTGAGCGCATTGGCCGCGTCACCGGGGCGGTCCCTGATGGCGTGGATCACCTTGATGAACGCCTGAGCAGTCGGGCGGTGGTGGGAAGGGGCGATCCGGATGAAGTTGTTAGGGATGTCCTGGACGGCCATGGCGCGCCCGACCGGGTCGTAGTCGGGGCCGTTGCGGAAGATCTCCGCGGCCCACCAGAGCCTTGCGAGCGCGTGCTTGTCGTCACGGCCAGCGAAGCGCTCCAACCGCACGGGCTTGGGGTCCTCCCCCGCGACGACGGGCTTGCTGAACCGCCACCGGACGAAGTCTGGCGCCCAGACGAGACCCATCCAGCGCCACAGGCCCTGGTCGGCCGCCTGGTGCCGATCCAACCGAAGGGCAGCGTGCAAGCACGGGGCGAGCCAGGAGTCGGCCGCCGAGGGGTTGGCGTCGTACTTCACCATGGCCTTGTCCAGCAGGATCCGGACGGCGTCGAGATCGACACAGAGGTCGGGGCTCGTGGGCACGAGGTACGGCGTGAAATCGACACTCTCGAGGCCGAGGAGGAATGAAGGAGTGGCCTTGCGGAGAGCCTCGTAGGCGAGGCGGTGAGGCTGGGTGGTCATGCCGGGTCACCTTCCACGGTCGGCAAGTCGGACAGGAGGTCGAAGCCCATGCGCATCAACTTGGGCATCTGCGCCTGGGCGGAGGCGGCGCGAACGAGATCCGCGTGGAGCCCGGCCGCTGCGTCGGGGGACGACATGGCGGCGAGCGCCTCGACAAGCGCGTCGTTGACGCCGCGCCCCGGGTACAGGCGGGGCAGCAGCAACTGGAGAACCGTGACCATCCACTCCGGAACGGGCCACGAAATCTCTCCCGTGTCCTCGTCGATCTCGGCGTGGGCCAGGCTGGCGAGGAACAGCGCCTGCCAAACGCGGCTGGCGATGTCGCTGCGGGTGAGGTTGTAGACTGAGCGCACGGCACCGCTCCGGCGGCGAGCGTCGCTCAAGACCGGGTAAAGGCCGTCAAACCCCTTGTTGAGGTAAAGGATCGGACCGTTCTCCTCGATGACGAGGTAGATCGGCTCCTTGGAAAAAGCGCGGAGATCAGGTTCGCCGTCGGTAGGGTTGGCGAAGTCCACCCAAGCCATGCTGAGAGCGTCGTAGGCCTGACTGCGCGGCTTGTCCTCGAATCGGAGCGTCCACGGGTCGGAGGCGCCGATTCGGCGAAACGGGACACCGTCCACTGTCGCCGTGGCGATCGCGGTCATGGTGGCGACCCCGGCGAACGACGCCCGCTCGAGCCGGATCGAGGCGTGCCAGACACCGTCGGTGTCGGGATCGGCCTCCATCGTGACTGCGAGGCGCGCATTGCTGGAGCCGGACTGGATCATGATCGAGAGAGCGGGGTCGCTCCAGGGACTGTCGGGCGCGTTGATCTCCACCGCGGGAGCCGTCGCTGTGACATGCATAGTGACCGATGACCAGGGCGAATCGTCGAGCGGCGCGAGGCTGACTTCCTGCCGCGCGGTGTCGAAGTAGCCGGCGGCCATCTCGCGTCCGTCGATGGACGCCTCGTCGATGGCGAGTGCGATGAAGCCGGTAAGGGTCCGGTAAGGGTAGATGAACTTCATCACGCACCGACCCGGTACGTGCGGACGTCGACGATGACCTTGGCGCGCTTGGATCCCACGGGGTGCGAGGCGGTCTTGGTGCGCCCGTTGAACGAAGCGGTCCGCGCATTAGGCGTCGAGGACAGCCGGCCGTCCGCCCCCAGCGTGCAGTTGGACATAGGCTTGATCTCCTCCCATTCGACGGGAATCGGGGTACCGCTCTCCGTACCGAACTTTAGAACCGGGTCGAAGACCCACGGCTCAGCACGACGCGGGAGCGTGACGGTCACTTCGACTTGCCAGGCGCCGTGCTCGTCCAGCGAGCCGCTGGCGTCTCGGACGCGCGGCCGGGGATCGGGTCCGAGCTTCGGGGGTGTGATGCGGAGAAGCTCCTTCAGGCCCTCCGGGCCATCGTCGGTGACGCTGACGGGCTGCCGAACGACGTCCTTGACGGTCTTTCCGACCGCGGCGAGGAAGTCGTTGATCCTGGTCTTCGCGCCGCGTGCGTAGACGCTGGAGAAGTCACCGGTCGGCTTCGTCCAACTGTTGTGCTCCGGGTTCTCGGCTGCGCGGAGGAAGCGCTCGGCTGCGCGGTCGCCGGCCGACTCACCAGCCGCGTGGCCAGCGAGCACGACTGCCCGGAAGGGCACGGCGCCCAGCGGCAGCCCGTGCAGGGGCTGATCAAAGATGGTCATGAGGCTGCCGCGCATGTACTGGATGCGGTTGGCGTCCTTGTCGCCCGAGTTGGCGGGTCCGACGAGGAGGACGGCCTCATGCTCGATCGCGTCGTGCCCGCCTCGCGGGTCCTTGCGCTTCGGGACGGTGAGGGACACCATCTTGAGCGTGGCGGTCTCGCTGTCCTCGAAGTCGTCAGAGACGTCCCCCGAGCGGTACTTCTTCAGCATCTCGACGCGGGCGGCGAGGTGCTCGTGGGCACTGGGATCGACGACGCTGTCGCGCACCAGTTCGTCGTTTCGCATGGCCGCCACGGAAGCGCGGAGGGAAGCTGGCTCGGCGTCGGTTTCCACCATGGCCGCCCAGAAGTTGTCAGCGAGCGCGTCTACGAGGACCTGGTGCATGTCTTCGATGGAGGACCCCTTGTCCTCGGGGTCGTAGGCGCCAACGATGAGGAAGGACGTTCCAGGCCGGGCGTCGCTGCGGTCGAGGTTGAGGTCTTTGAGGAGCGCCTCGTTGTTCCAGTAAGACACGGCTACTGCGCCGGGATCCTCCTGCTTTCCAAACCACGCGGGCCCAGCGAACTCGGATCCGTTGTCCTCGTGCCACGGCAGTTCCATGCGACCGATGAACCGACCGACGCGGTTGCCGTCCTCGGCTGAGGAGAGCGTGCTGTTGATCAGCACCAGTCCGAACTGGGAGACCGCCCACATGGTCGCCTTGCCGAGGCCGAAGGAGCCGCCGGCAACCTCGCTCTTGTTGCTGTCGAGCGTGTTGCGGGCGACGGCCGCGAAGTTCCCCCGGCCGGACTCCGGCCCGACCAGACCGACGGCGTTGTAGTCGTCCACCCGAATGAGCACGAGCCGGTTCCGCTCACGGAGGTCCTCCAAGCCCTGACGGATGACGGTCCCCGCCTTCTGGTCCATGTCCACCGCCGCTTCGAGGTGCCCCTCGAGTTTCGACCACTGCAGCGCGGAGAGGAAGCGGTCGAGGTGGTCGCCAGTCAGTTCGATGATCGTGAACTTCAGGAAGACAGTGCTCTCACCGGGCAGCCTCGCGTCGCATGTGTTCTGGCCGACCTCTCGCCCGAGGGCCACGAGGGAGGGCGCGAAGGCAAAGACCGCGGCGTTGCCGAGTTCGCGCCCGCCATCCTCAGGCGCCGGCCGGAAGTACCAGCCGGTCTCCAGCGCGTACTTATCACGCAGGAAGACGTACTTCGCCTCATCGAGGAGGGGGGAGCGGAGGAGGTCCCCGTACTCGAGGTACGAAGGGCCCACCCCCAGAACGCTCGCGATCT
Organism: Kineococcus rugosus; assembly: GCF_050871975.1. Taxonomy (NCBI): domain Bacteria; kingdom Bacillati; phylum Actinomycetota; class Actinomycetes; order Kineosporiales; family Kineosporiaceae; genus Kineococcus; species Kineococcus rugosus. The sequence continues at coordinate 65,157 of NZ_JBJLSJ010000017.1, forward strand.
TACCGGTGTTCTCGCGCGACGGGGTCTTCGTATTCGTGCACCAGGCGTTTACCGTGGCTCGTGATACGCCCACAGCCTCAGCGAGTCGACCTTGTGTCAGCCCCATGCTGCTCATGCCGCGGGAGATCCGCTCGCCCATCGTGTCCGTCATCCCGAAGTTCACCTTTCTGCCTTCTAGTCCCCCGCACCACGCGGCTTGTCAACTTCTAGACGACATGTTGCCAGCCGACAAGAATGGTGTCAACTCTTAGGCGAATCCAGGCGCCTGGCCTGCCTGGTGTCGTCGGAGAGTTGACACCACGGGGCAGTCCGCAGCGGGCGGGGTCCATGGCTCGCTGTAAGACCGCCGCCGCACCAGCGCCCCAGAGGACGGGCCTTGACCCACTACAGCGAGCGCTGTGGTCGGCGCGCGCTACTAGGCCTTTTCCATCCCGGTGACGCGTAGGGTGGTGGCCAAGATGAGCGAAGCTCCTGGTAAGACGGGGGTTGTCGAGAACATCCGCATCACCAGGGGTTTCCTGTGCTGTCCACCCGCCCGGGCTGCCGGTGTCCACCCGCTTCCTGAACCTGCTGGTCGAGGCGCTTCGCCAGCGTCGAGAGCGCCTCGCCCCACCTTGGCGTCGCCTGAGCGCGGGGCATCAGGCGCTGCTGGTGCTTGGCGCACCTGCGCAAAGGAGAGCGTTACGTGGGCCTGGCCGCCGGCTTCGAGGTCGGCATCGCCACCGTGCGCCGTGACGTGCACGAGGCACTGGACGTCCTGGCCGGGCCGACGCCGCCCCTGGCACAGGCCGCGGCGATGGCCGCGGCCAAGGCCTACGTCGTCTTGGTCCCCCACTGCGCGGGAAGTGCCCCCAGGCACCTTGCTGCACATCTACCGGGTCACGATGGCCAGCAAGGGCGATCGCACCTACGACTCCGGCAAGCCTCCCCCGGAGGGAGGACTCCTAGACGGACGGTTGAACGTGCAGACCGTGGCCGATCCGGCCGGGTGGCTGATCTGGGCTTCAATGGCGACGCCGGGCTCACGCCACGACATCGCCTGCGCCCGCGACCACGGCCTGCTCACCGCACTAGCTGGCACCGGGGTGTAGGTCCTGGCCGATTGCGGCGACCAAGGCGCCGAGCGCGAGTGCCCCAGCGTGCGGGTGACGCAGCCCTCACGCCGCAAGGACCGCACCAGCGGCAGGCTGCGGGCGCTGTCGGTGAACCAACGCGCGGTCAACCGCGCCCACGCCGCGCTGCCGACGCCGAGCGAACGGGCCAACGCCCAGCTGAAGAACTGGCGCATCCTGACCAAGATCTGCAGTAACCCCAGCGCCGCGAGCAATCTGGTCGCCGCCGTGCAGACCCTCATCCTCGCCGGCTGACTCAAATGGAAAGGCTCACGCTTCCGTCCGCAGGCCACCACCACACGTCGAGCAGCGGCTCACCGTACCGGTACCTCGCCCCGACACCGCAGGCGCTGGCGGTTCAAGACTCTGCCCAGAGACGCCACCCATACGGTGGCGCCGGCGACGCGCCGAACCGTCCGATCCAGGAAAGTGCCCACTTCGACCTCGACGCGTCGCAGGACCGCAGCACCCGGCGCGCTCGGGGAGACTGTCCCGTCCGGCCCGACCTCGTTGGCGGAGGCGGTGCTCGCCCAGGTGCGGCGCGCACCGCTCTCCACCGCCCGCGAGATTGCCCGCAGCCTGGCGGGTACCGCGTGGGCGGCCGATAAGAGCACGGTCAACTCGGTGCTGTACCGGGGCCTGGGCAGCACGTTCGTCAAGGACGAGTCCACCCGTCCCCGCTGGTCGGCCGCCGGAGGCGAGCAGGGCTCCGCCCCGAAGACGGCTTCGACGCCCCCGAAGCCACCCCGACACCGCACGGACGCCCGTGGAACCAACCCTGCGCCGCAGCCGACCGCCGCGCCAGCGGTGTCGGCGATGGAGGAGCTGATCGCCTCGCTCCGAGAGCGGTGCTCGACGGACGATCTACCCGCTCCGGCTCCGCGCGTCACACGCACGAGGGCCGTCGAAGCACCGGCTACCTGGGGCCTGTCCCTGCACCCTTGGCAGGACGAAGCGATGCGCGCCTGGTACGGCCAGGGGTGCCGGGGCGTCGTCGAAGCAGTGACCGGTTCGGGGAAGACGCACCTGGGCCTGGCGGCCGCGGCTCGTGCCACGGCAGACGGCATGGCCACCACGGTGCTGGTTCCCTCCGTGGAGCTGCAGCGGCAGTGGGTCCGCCGCTTCGCCTCCCACCTCCCCTGCCTGACCGTCGCCACCGTCGGCGGGGAGGTCACGGGTGACAGCTCGCGCGCGGACGTCGTCGTCGCCGTCGTCAACAGCGCGGCACGACGTCCGCTGCTGCGCGGCGCGGCGGGGGACCTGATCATCGCCGACGAGGTGCACCGGTACGGCGCAGGCACGTGGTCTACCGCGCTGCGCGAGGCTTACACCCGACGTCTGGGCCTGACGGCCACGCTCGAACGCAGCGACGACGCCGTCGACACCGTGATCCGCCCCTACTTCGGGGCGAGCGCGTACGAGTACACCTTCGAGCGGGCGATCCGGGACGAGGTCGTCTCTCCCTTCCGCCTGGTCCTGGCCCCGGTCGGCATGACGGACGAGGAACTGGCCGAGTACGACGTCCTGAGCGCGAAGATCGGTGACTGCCTGCGCCGGCTCAGGAGCCAGGGGGCGCTCGCGGGAACCTCGGGAGCGTCGCTGAGTCAGAGCTTGCGGCGGATCGCGGGAACCGGCGGCGTCCTCGGACGGACAGCGCAGGCGGCGGAGACGGCGATGCGCGCCCGGCGCCACCTGCTCGCCGAGCTCGAGGGCAAGGTCGACGCGCTCGGCGAGCTCTCGCCCCTGGTCGACGTCTCCGAAGGCACCGTGGTGTTCACGCAGAGCAAGTCCAGTGCGGAGGCGGTCGCGGACCGCCTGCGCGAGGAGGGCGTTCCCGCAGCGGCGCTGCACGCCGACATGGACGCGAGGGAGCGGCACGAGAACCTCGAGGCGCTGGAGCGTCAACGCCTCCTCGCACTGGCCGCCCCCAAGCTGTTGGACGAGGGCATCGACGTCCCCACGGTGGACCTCGGCATCGTCACCACCGCGAGCCGCAGTCGGCGCCAGATGGTTCAGCGCCTGGGACGGGTCATCCGACGGAAGCCGGGAGGTCGGGTGGTGACGTTCGTCATCCTCTTCGCCGAGGGAACGGTGGAGGACCCCACCGACGGTGCGCACGAGGGGTTCTTCGACATGGTGATGGACGTCGCGGCCGACGTCCGCCTGCTGGACGACGACTGGACGGCCGAAGACTTCCTGGGTGCGTGACGAGCGGGCGCGGCCCGCTCGTCACGCTCACCGGGAGGCGCGCCTTCCAGTGGAACGGATGCGATCGCCGAACCACTCGGTGGCTCCGACCGTGGTCACGTACACGGTACGGCCGTCGACGAAGCTGCTCACCGTGCCGGTCTCGTCGACCCAGACGCGCCCAGCGGCTCGCACCGCACGGATGCGGTCGAGCACGGCCGCAGCGGTCGGGCGCCCGACCACGTCCGCCAGGACGCGTTCGGTGGTCATGTGGACGATGTGTCCGTCGGCTGTCACGCGAGCGCGATCACCTCTCGGGTAGCCGGGAAGCACTGTGCCGGGTGCGAACGCGGCATCGGGCGCCCATCGCGTCACCGCCAGCTCCCCGGCCGTCGCGTCGACGAGGCTTCGGACCGACCGGAGGTCGACGGGTCGAATCGCTTCCAGAGCGCCCACGGCACGGATCAACTCCGACGAGGACTCCGAGGTGTCGGCACGACGCCGCAGGACCTGCTCGAGCTGCCGCAGCGGAAGGGGTCGCTCATGAGACCCGAGCTCCTCGAGCAGCGAGGCCATCGCCGCCACGATGTCCCGAGCCCGTCCGACACCGGCATCGTCGAACTGCTCGTACCGCGCGCACTCGAAGCGGAGGTGCAGCACGTCGTCGACCGCGTCGACCCCCATGATCTCCCGGAGCGCGTCATCCGACAGCACGTCACCGAGGAGCGCCGACGCTCGCCGCGGGTCGATCCCCGGGCGTCGTCGGAAGACGCTGTCCCCCACACGTCCCCACCACGGAGAGGCGTGGCCGCAGCGCTCGTCCAACTCCTCGAAGACAGCGTGACCGAAGTACGCGACCGCCACGCGCACGGCACAGGTGATCGGATCACCGCCCGAGCGCGGAGGTACCGCGACCAGCTGACGACGTCGATGCGACACGGCTCCTCCCACGGTCCGACCCATGAGAGAACGGCGCGTCGAGGTAGCTACACGATCTTCCGCTCGGGTGACGTCCCTTCGGGTGACGGACCCGTGGTGGACGCCGCGGGCTCCCGTCCACGCACTGCGGCCTCGACCTGCTCGGCGGCTTCTTGAGGGTCCTCGTGCTCCCAGATGCGGATCACTCGCCAGCCGGCGTCGCGGAGGCGTGCCGTCGTCTCGAGGTCCCTGCGACGGTTCCCGTCGACCTTCCCCGCCCAGAAGTCGGCGTTGCGCTTGGCAACGGTGTGATGGACGGGACACCCGTGCCAGAAGCAACCGTCCAGGAAGACCGCCACCTTGACCCGGGGAAACACGAGGTCAGCCGTCCGCCGCAGTTCCTTCAACGGTCGCCGCGACACGAAGTAGCGGAGCCCGCGTGCGTGCACCGCTCGGCGCAACGCCAGCTCCGGCGAGGTGTCCCTGCCCTTGTTGCTCCGCATGCTCGCGGCCACCTGCGGAGAGGACGCCCACGACGCTCCAGACACGGTACGAGCGTAAGCGCGTTGCTGAGTCATCACCCGACGAGCTCGGTTCAGAGGAGCCGATCGACGAGGTGCTCGGCGATCGCCCGCGCCAACGGCGGCGGCACCGCGTTGCCGATCTGCCGCGCGATGGACGCCTTGCTACCGCACCACCGGAAGTCCGCCGGGAAGCCCTGAAGGAGCGCTGCCTCGTAGTGGGTGATGGCGCGATGCTCCTCGGGGTGCAGGTAGCGACCCTTCTCCGGCTTGAAGAACTCGGTGCGCACGGTGACGGACGGCTTGGTCCAGTGCAGCCGACCCATGACGTCACCGGCTCCGGCGAAGTCGCCCTGCCAGCACGGCAGCCGCAGCTCGTGCGGCAGGTCGTGCCGGTTACCCCCCGGCGGGACGGCCTCGAAGCGGCGGCGCCAGACGTCGGAGACCGGGCGGGTGACGTGCAGCTCATCCATGGCGTAGCTGCCTGCGACGACGGCGCCGTTGACGGTGCGTGAGCGTCGCGGCAGCTCCGCCGGCTCCACCTGTACGGGGACACCGACGAGGGCAGTGGCCAGGTCGATGGGCGGGGTCTCCAACGCGGGCGGGGGTCCGAGCTCGTCCAGTCCCCGGCGCCGGCCGACGACCACGGCACGCCGGCGGGACTGCGGGACGCCGTAGTCGGCGGCGTTGAGCAGGTGCGCCTCGAGGTGGAAGCCCGCCAGCCGACCACCGGGTCGTGTCTCGTCCTGAAGGAGGCCGAACTGCCCAGACCGCAGGAAGGGGGGCACGTTCTCCAGGACGAAGAAGGCCGGCCGTACGCTCTGGAGCACGCGCACGTACTCCTGCCAGAGCACGTTGCGCGGGTCGCGCGGGTTGCGAAGACCGAGCCCGGAGAATCCTTGGCACGGCGGGCCGCCCACCACCACGTCGACCGGTGGTCCTCCGCACCACCTCCAATCGGCGATGTCACCGACGTGCACGTGCTCACCGAAGTTGACCGCGTAGGTGGCCGCGGCGTGCGGGTGCAGCTCCACCGCCCCGACGGGCTCAAAGGCACCCGAGGCGACGAACCCGCTCGTGAGGCCTCCGCACCCGGCGAACAGGTCGAGCACGCGGAAGGTGCGGCTCCGACCACCTCGTGCGCGGGGGGCGGGGACCGCGAGTGCCACCGTGGTCACGCGAGGAGTCGTCCTCCGAAGTAGCCGATCGACGGGTCGTCCAGGGTGCCGACGAGCGCAGCCCGGTCCAGGTGCACGTTCTGGCGCTCACAGCTGGTCTCCGGCAGGACGACGCAGGCGTGGCAGGCGGCCATGTTGAGGCCGTCGGCGCCGGTGGACGTCGCCTCGATGCACACGGGGTCGGAGGAGCACCAGGAGGCGCGGCGCACCGCGGAGGTGATGACGCCCTCGATGCGCTCCGGTGCGCTCTGCGCGGCGAGACCGCCGAGGCTTCCCGCGGAGTCCGACGACGCGGTGTACAGGAGCACACCCGCCTGGTCGTCGGCGGCGTACACGCGTTCGCGCAGCGAGGCCACCGGGTAGCCGGCGTCGAGGCTCAGCTCGTTCAGGAGCACGTGCGCGAAGGTGTGCAGCAGCAGCTCCCGAGCGCGCACGACGACGACCTCGCGGAGCTTCCATTCCTTCGCCCGACGCTCCTCGGCCTGCTGGACGACGGCGGTACGGCGGCGGGCGAAGTCACTCTTCTCCCACTGCGCCAGGCGCTGCGGGTCGAAGCGGAGGAAGATCCCCTCCCCCAGCACCTCCATGGCAGGCAGCCAGTCGGCGGTCGCCAGCGAGAGCCGGGCCCTGCGATCCCGCTCCTCCTGCGGGTCGTGCGGCTTCACCCGCGTGAAGCCGTCGAGCGCCCGGACCTCCCGCAGCCGCGCCACCTCGGAGACGAGCTCGAAGTCCTCGACCGTCTCGGGCTGCGCCCTGACGGGGCGTACGACGAACTGCTGGTGGACGGATGCGTCGGGCTGGCCGGCCGACAGCGCCTTGTACTCGTCGCGGCGCAGGTCCTCCTCGGTGGGTGTCTCGGCGGCCTCGCCCGAGCGGCGCGCCTTGACGGCCGCGACGAGGTCGTCGACGTCGATACCGGGCAGCGCCAAGTCCTGCACCAGGGCCGGCAGGGAGTCATCGCCCGCGTTGCGCAGGATCTTCCAGTGCCTGTCCACCAGGCGCTGGACGGTGTGCGACCACGGCGGGATCGACAGCGCCGAGCGGAGCGAGGAGAACCACACGTTGGACGACCCGCGCTGCAGGGTCCGCAGCGTCTCCGAGCAGTCCTCGTCGGTCGCGCCGTTGAGCCAGGGCCGCTGCCCGCGGCAGGGCGCGAGCTTCTGCAGCGCGTCGAAGTCGAAGGAGCCGGCCATGGAGACGTCCTGGACCCCGCAGCTGCAGGAGACGGAGATCGCCGCCAGCGAGGAGCTGCCGCCACTGCTGCGCAGGCGCATGCGGTGATCACCCGGGCGCTGCTGATCGCGCTGGCCGGCGTGCACCCAGGCGAAGTAGGGGAAGTCCTCGATGTGACCGCGGGGGCAGCAGGCGACGAAGCGGGAGGGTACGAGGGTGCTGTGGCAATCCGGGCACTCGTGCTCGTCCCAGGAGCAGAACCGCTGCAGCTCGTCCAGACGGTGACACTGCGGGCAGGAGTACCACCGGGGGAACCGGATGACGGGCACGCTCGGCCCCTTGGTGCCACCGTTGGGCGGGGTGCGGAAGCCATGAACGCCGAGGGCGCGCGCCAGGCGCGGTTCGGCGATCTCGGTGCCGTCCTGGTCGGGCCACTCGCTCAACCCGAGGACCATGAAGCTCTCGTCCAGGGCGGGGAACAGCGCACCGACGCCGTACGTGGAGACCAACTGGGTGGTCCTGGCCGATGCGACCTTCTTACTCGCCACGGGCGCGGTTCCTCTTCTCTCGGCGCAGCTGCAGGGTGGTTTCGGTGTCGACGTCGCGCAGGCTCGTCAAGGTGGACCAGGGCGGCAGGTCGACCGGAAAGAGGGTCCTCTCCCGATCTGTGGCGGAACCCGACGGGGCGAGCAGGGCCTTGCGGGCATCGCGCCACCCCGCGTAGTGCTCGACCTGCTCGTCGTCGGCAGCCTGCTGCCACATCTCGACGAGCTTCTCAAGTTGATCCTCGACGTCGTCCGCCTCGGTCTCGTCCACGCGTCGCGCCCGCTCCACCAGCACTTCGACCGCAGCGTCCAGGTCGTCCCTCCAGCCGTCGACGGCGCCGGCGCTGTGGTCGTCGGAGGCGTCCGCCACGAGCAGGCGCACCAGGGCGACCAACACGCCGTGCAGACCGCGGTCACGGGCGCGTGCGGCGAACGGCGTGGCACCCGTGGCCTCCACCTGCCGGTAGAGGCTGCGGTGGTAGGTGGCGAAACTCTCGTAGTGGGACAGGTCCCGGGTGCGGGAGCCGTTGTAGAGCACGCACACCAGGCCGGGGTGCTTGCGACCCACCCGGCTCGTGGCCTGGATGTACTCGGCGGTGGTCTGCGGCTGCCCGACGACGGCCATGAGCCCGAGCCGATCGACGTCCACGCCGACGGAGATCATGTTCGTGGCGAGGACGACGGGTGGGCTCGCCTCGTCGGGGTGGGCGGTGCCGAGGGTTTCCAGCTCCCGGGGGATCTGGCTCGACGGTACGCGCGAGGTCATCTCCCGCGGCGTGGTGATGCGGCGGGACTCGACGCCGTGCCGTTCGGCGAGGACCTTCAACCGGTCGGGAACGTCGTCGATGACCTGCATGTAGGCGCCGCCGAGCACGCGCAGGCTGTTGAAGTAGCCGAGCAGCGTCCAGTAGGCGTCGCGCACCTCGTCGGTGGTGTCGAGCTCTTCCGCGGCCTGCAGCAGCGCAGCGAAGGAGCGGATGAGCAACGTCGCCTGGCTGACGCCGGGGGCGAGGACGCCGACGTACTGCCGGGTGCCCTTCTCCTGCGGGGATGCCTGGACCGCGAAGAACGAGTCGTCCGCGCCGATGCCCGAGGGCGGGAACTGTTGAGCCTCGCGGGCGAACACGGCCCGCACCTGGCGGCCGGCGCGGCGGATGGTCGCGGTGGAGGCGACGACCTTGGGCTTGTGACCGGTGCGGGCGCAGGCGGCGTCCACGGCCGTCTCGTAGAGGCCGACCATGGTGCCGAGCGGACCGCTGATGAGGTGCAGCTCGTCCTGGACGATGAGGTCGGGCGGGGAGTTCTGCCCATCCGTCGAGAACAGGGCGCCGGCCTCCTCCTTCCACGCGAGCATGGCGAACTTGTCGACCGTCCCGATGACCAGGGACGGACGTTCCCGGTAGACGTCCTCGTCGACGACGAACACGGGCAGGGCGTCGGCGAAGGCGCACTCGGCGTTCGAACACCGCACGGTCAGCCGGCTGTCACCGGTCTCCACGACGTACTGCTCACGGCCCAGTCGGCCGCCGCACCACGGGCAGCGCAGCAGCTGCACGGGACTGCCTTCGTCGTCCTCGGGGGCACGCCGGTTGGACTCCCGCAGGGCGAGCCGGGCCTCCTTGACGGTGTTCGGCGTCGCCGCCCGTCCGACCCACAGCCCGAGGCTGATGCCCCGCGAGGCGGGGATGGACTCGCGGCGCACCTGCTCGAGGGCGCAGATCAACCCGGCGGCCCGCTCGAACTGCTGGATGGTCAGCAGCCGCAGCGTGTAGCGCATGAGGACGGACACCCCGGCGTCCTGCGAGTCGCGCAGCCGGCGGAGCAGGACGGTGTAGCCGACGAGACCGAGGTAGGCCTCGGTCTTGCCGCCGCCGGTGGGGAACCACAGCAGGTCGGCCGTCTCGCGCTCCGGGGACTCCGGATCGGTGAGGCCGACGAGGTTGAGCAGGATGAAGGCCATCTGGAAGGGGCGCCAGGTGTGTTGCTTGGCGCTCGGCGTCGAGGCGCCGGAGCGGATCATGTCCTGGCGACTGCGCTGCAGCTGCATGGCGGCGTTCATGCCGCGGAAGGCGCTCATCGCCTGGGGGTCGCGCTCCAGCAGGTCGATGCCCCGCTCGATGCGGTCGGCGGCCTGGCGGGCGGCGGTCAGGTGGCGGACCGCGGTTTCGAGGAGCGCCTCCGGCAGGCCGCGCGCCTCTTCCTGCTCGTCGTCGATCCACGAGCGGTAGGCGGCCAGCAGAGCGCGCAGGCCCGCGGTGTCACCGGTGTCGGCGAGGTGCTGCATGCGCAGGCCCTCGGCGTCCGGCCCACCGGCCTGGGACAGCGGGACGTCGTGGCGGGGGATGAAGGTGGTGGTCACCTCAGTGACGACGGGGGCGTCGTGCCACTCCACGGCGCAACCGTGGCCGACGGCGACGTTGCGCACGTCGCGAAACAGCAGGTCGTAGGACTTCAGATCCTCGTCCTCGACACCGGTGGGTCGCGGCCTGGGCCGTTCTGCGAAGCCGCCGGAGACGGTCCGCACCCGCAGTCGTGGTTGGAACCAACTCGCCCCGTCCTGTCGCTCGGGGTCCGCGGGCAGCGTGTTGACGAGGACGACGGTGAGGTTGACGACGTGGTCGGCCGGGGGGCGGGCCACGACGTGCAGGTCCAGTCCGGGGGCGACGGGAACCGGCTCGCTGCGGGGCGGATTGATCGGTACGTCGAGGTCCGCGACCGTCAAGGGCACTCGGCGCCAGCGTTCGTCGCGGCGGCGCGGTGAACGGCCGCGCTCGATGGCGGCGGGTTCCGCGACCGCGTCGCCGGCGTCCTCCTGCACTCCCTCCTCGAGCCGGTAGCGGGCGGCCTCGACGGAGACGGTGACGGAGTCGGTCTCCCGGACGTCCACCGCGAACGTCAAGCCCATGGACGAGGGGTAGCGGGTGCGGGTGAGCGCGACGGCCGGGTCGTACACGGCGTCGGCGCCGCCGACCCCGTCCTCCGGGGTGTCCTGCTCCTCGGCCGACACCTCCCCGGCGGACCGGGGACGCAGGATGCCGACGATGAAGCGGTCCAGTGGCGCCTCGGTGAGGAGCTCGTCCTCGGGTCCACCGAGGAGGTCGGCCTCCAGCGCCCGCACCACCTCGGCGCGCGCCTCGTACCACGGGTCCAACCGGCTCACTTGCCCTCCTTCGGCCACTGCAGGTCCACCAGTCCGCTGACCCTGATCCCCGTCCACAGCCCCCACCGCCCGACCGCGGGAGCCTGAGGCGTCACCGCCAGCTGTGGCGTACCCGCGACGGTGACGACGCCGTCGACCGCGGCGACGCCCAGGTCCGGCCAGGGGCGCCCCGTCCTGCGCGGGCGGATCCGCCGCGTGAAGGTGTCGGCGAACGACTCGCCGGTCCTGCCCACGAGCAGTCCGTCGTGGTGGATCGAGTACGCCGGCCGTTCGGCGGTCGATCGGCGCGGGTCGAGCGTGAACGTCAGCTCGTCGCCGACGTGCACGCGCGTGCGCAGGTGCGTCTGGACGGCCTGGAGGTCCCCGAGGTCCTCGCCGGGCGGCACCTCGGTGGAGACGTCGGACCCGGCCAGCTCGAGACCGAGGGTCATGAACTTCTCCCGGCCACCCACGTACCAGCGGTCGATCCGACCGTCGTGGCGCAGGCGCCAGTTCCACGGCAACGACAGGACGGCGAGCCTGCTGCGCGCACGGCTCACCGCGACGAAGGTCGTCCGCACGCGCTCGCCGGGGTCCTGCCCCTCGGCGGCGATCCAGCTCTCCGGGCTGATGAGGACGACGTTGTCGAATTCCAGGCCCTTGGCCCGGTGGACGGTGGAGACCACCACGGACGAGGTGGGTACGGCCTGCAGCTCCACGGGCACGATGCCGGCAGCGAGCCGGCGCGCCAAGGTGGGTACGTCGAGCTCGGCGCCCCTCCCACCGGCCGAGGACTTCATCCAGCCCCACGCGGCGGGGTCGACCCCCAGGCGTTCGAGGTCGGGCAACACCTCGTCGCGGGAAACCGTCGGTCGTGCCCGTTCCGCCAGCGCGTCGGCGATCCACCGCGCCGGTGCCTGCTCCTGTGCGGACCGTTGCTGCACGACGTCGACGCCCAGGCCGCGCAGCGACCGCGCCACCTCCAGGGCCTCACCGTTGGTCGCGGACAGCACGGCCGTGCGCCCCTCCCAGCGCGGCAGCAGACGGCGCAGCTCGTCGAGGGAACCGATGAGCGGAAGGCGGTCGACGAAGCCCTCGACGATCGCGGGCTGCTCGGCGACCGGCGCGGTGTCGAGCCGACGTCCGAGCGCGGTGGCCTCGACGGCTTCGGAGCTCGCGGCGCGGTACTGCCCGCGCAGGACCACTCGGCGCACTCCCCGCCCGGCGAGGACCCGGTCGAGCAGCTGCGCCGACGTCGTGTCCGCCGCACCGCGGAGCTGGAAGTCGTAGATGGCCTGCTGCGGGTCGCCGAGGAGGGTGAACCCGGCGTCGTCCTCGAGCACCTCGAGGATCGCCAGCAGGAACTCCGCGCGCACCCCGACGACGTCCTGGACCTCGTCGACGACGACGTGCCGCAGCGCCTCGAGCTCGTCCGACCCGTCCTCGCGCAGGACCTCGGTGGCACGCTGGATCCTCCTGTCGAAGGACCAGCGGCGCCACTCCTCCGGCTCTCCCGACTCGTCGAGCAGTGAGGAGGCCAACGAGTCCAGGGTCCGCACCGTGACGAGGCGGGAACGCCCGGACTCCTTGCGGGACCTGGCCTGGACCGCGGCGACCGCCGCCCGGGAGAAGCTGATGACGAGCAGCTCGTCGGTCGCCTCGACGTCCTCCTCCTCGACGAGGTGGCGCAGCAGGCTCGCCACGACCTCGGTCTTGCCGGCCCCGGGACCGGCGGTGACCACCTGCCGCACCTCGGGCTCGACCTCCGCGGCGAGCCGCTGCTCGGCGTCCAGCTCCACGGTGCCCGTCACCGTCCGTTCCACAGGTAGTCGAAGTCGTCGAACGCCAGCCGGTCGCCGTACTGCTGCAGGTTGTCCCGCACGTTGACGATGAGCACCTCCTCCGAGCCGCCGTTGAGCGGTCCGCGCAGGCCTCGACCGATCATCTGCTGGTAGAGGTTGGTGCTGAACGTCGGCCGGGTGACGTAGACGGCACGGACGGCGGGCGCGTCGAAGCCCTGGGAGAGCACGTTGTAGTTCGTGATGACGCGGATGCGGCCGGCGCGGAAGTCGTCGATGCTCTGCCGACGCACCGCGGCGTCGGTGTCGCCGGAGACGGCGACTGAGGGTACTCCGCCCAACGTCAGCTGAGCCGCCAGGACCCGGGCGTTCTCCACCGAGGTGGCGAACAGCAGTGCGGTCCAGTCCTCCGGCAGGGCGGTGATGGACTCGACGATGCGGCGGTTGCGGTCCCGGTCCTCACCGAGTCGGGTCTCGACGCTGCGGGGCAGCGTCCCCGCGCTGAGCGGCCCGAGCCGGTCGATCTCGGCCAGTTCGGCGGCCGAGAACGAGACGGTCGCGCCGGGGAGCTCCTGCTGGCGGACCCGAGCCAGGACACCGCGTTGCTGGAGCACCGCGTAGGGATCCCCGTCGAAGGCTCCGTCGTCGAGGCGGTGCCGGTCGTAACGACCGACCAGGCGTTCGGTCTCCTTCTCGTTGGTGTTGCGGAAGGGCGTGGCGGTCAGGCCGATGAGCGGTCGGCGGTCGGCGCGTGAGCGGCTCTGGCGGCCGAGCCACTCGAGGGTCTTCGTGTAGGTGGGGCTGATGGAGGTGTGGGCCTCGTCGATCACCACGACCTCGGCCTGCGTGATCCACTCGTAGACGGCACGTCCCACGGCCCCACGGAGCTTGTCCTCGGTGGCCACCACGAGCTGGAAGGAGGACGGGTCCTCGGAGACGTCGTTGCTCCCCCAGAACCGGCTGATCGACAGCTTCGCCCCGGGACCGAGCGCGCGCCACACGTACGCCCACGTCTGGACCGCCTGCTCACACAGCTCGGCGCTCTGAGCGATCCAGATGACGGGACCTCGCAGGCGCCCTTCGCGGACCACCTCCACCAAGGCCTGCACCGCGACACGCGTCTTGCCTGCGCCCGTCGGCAAGGAGACGATGCCGCGAGCCGGGCCCTCCCCGTCGAGGAGGCGCCGAATGCGTTGCAGAATGGTCTGCTGGTAGTCGTGCAGGGGGCCGAGCGATGCCGGCCCCTGGACCTCGAAGACGGCAGGAGGTTGAGCGGACGGCAAGCCGGCGTACTCGATGGGAAATCCCAGGTCCATGACGAATTGGCGAGCCTTGTTCAACCCCGCCCAACGCACAGGCGGTACCAGGCCTTGGTCGTCGAGGACGCGTTGGAAGTGCTGGAGCGTACCCGTTCCGTGAACGGCGCGGACCATCGCCGCCAGCTCCTGCTCGGTGAGTGGTCGCCCGGAGGACTCCTCAGCCTCCTGCAGCGCGAGCTGCGGAACGGCACGGCGCAGGGCGTCCTCGCCGACGGCCACGGCCAGTCGGGTGTCGTCGTCCTGGGCGGCACGGATGCGGGCACGCAGCTGCCTCGTCTTCAACTGCTCCTGGGTGTCGAGGACGTGGCGGACGTCGGCGGCCTGGAGACCGAGGTCCAGGACGTCGGAGACCCTTCGCAACACGTCCACGGGATCCGTCGCGGTGAGGACCACCCGCCCTTCGTGCAGCAGGGACGGGATGGAGGTGACCACCTGCCCCTTGGGCGTCGGCGTGATCTGGCTGATGGCCGTGCACGTCTGCAGTTCGACGTCCGCGTGCTCCGGGCGCAGGTAGTTGCGCAGCGTGGGGAACGCGTCGGCGAGAGCGACGGGTTCCCCCGTCGGTTCGACGACGAGTTCGCGCTGCAGGAGGCGAGCCCCGCGGACGAGCCCCCACCGCTCGACGAGGGCCTCGAGGTCTCCCTCGTCCTCCACGTGCAGCGCCGGGCTGCCCTGCGCCAGGAGCGACTGGTAAGTCAGGGCATCACCCACGACGGCCACCTCGTCGGGAGACGTGTCGACCGGCCGGGAGCCGTCGTTGACGCGGATGGTCGCCGGTCCGTCGATGAAGTGCACCGCCCACGTGTAGAGGGTGGTGCGGCGCGCTTCGTCCGACCACGACCGAGCGACCTGCAGGAGCGCGTTCCACACCTCGGGCGGGAAGGCGCTCGGTTCCTCGACGAGCCCGAGCCGCTTGGCCATGCGATCGCTGACGTCAGGTACCGGGAAGACCTCGCTCGGCCACTGGTCGGAGGCGACGAGGCACCGGTTGACGGGCCACGGTCCGACAGGGGTCCGGAGCATGCCGTGCTGCAGCAACCACCAGGTGGCCGGGCTCTTGTAGCTCTTCTTCCCGTAGCCGCTGTTCGTGAGGTGGCGGACCGTCCACGACTCCCCGCCGTCGAGCATGAGGACCTGCTCGGTGACGACGACCCGGCCCTCGGGGCTGAGGTCGGGGAGCGCCTGGAGGGGCCACGGCGGGCGCGGGCCGTCGGCGTGCAGGCGATCGAGCGCGGGCTTGCTCCCGGTCGCCGACTTGGCGAAGGACTTGGTCACCGTCTCGCGGTACTCCCGCAGCCACTCCTCCTCGGGGGAGTCGTGCTTGAGGACGGGCTGGTTGACGGCGCCGAGGCGGGTGAGCAGCTCGACGTCCTGCTGGTGGTGCTGCGGATCGACCAGGAACTCCCTGTCGCGCCGGCCGTCGACCGGCACGACCGTCCCGCCCAGGAAGGTCGACGACGCCGGACGCCACCTGCCCATAGCGGTGCGCACCTGCACCCAGCGCAGAACAGGGTGAGGTACGCACTCGCGGAAGATCTCCTCGGCCAGAGCGGTCGGAACCTGCCGGCTGCGGCGCCACACATCCGCCCAGTCGGTGCCGGCCCGGGTCGCCACCCCCTTCAAGGCGTGCCGGAGCTCCCCGCTGCGGTCGAGCACCTTAATGCCCAACCGGTTGAGCGCTGCGACCACTCCAGGGAGCTCGGCGAGCCGCTGGTCGATGAAGGAGTACCCCGTCTCCTCCGGGCTCGCCCGCAGGAAGACGGCTCCGGGCTTCGGCGCCACGAGGCTGCCGTCCTCCAGCCGCAGCACACGGGCCCGCACAGCCTCGATACCCAGTTCAGGACGCTCACGGACGATGCGGGCGACCAGGCGCACCGCCGCGGCGGAGGCGTCGACCGTTCCTGGTGTACACAGGGATTCGATCCACTCGACGACGTCGGCGGCTCCCCGATCATCGGCGGTGAGCAGGCGCTCGGCCTTGAGTCGGCGCTCGGACGTGCGGTCGACGTCGTGGTGCACCCATCGGTGCTCCTCCGCGGTCGCCTCGCGCCAGTCCTCCAACCACGCCTCGTCCAGACCTCTGGGATGCAGCCGGACCTCGTTGGGGGCACGCAACGTCCCGGTCTGATCGGGGACGCAGGGGCCGGTGCGCAGCTTGGCGAAGAGCGGCTCGTTGACGGCTCCGTCCGCCCAGCTGCGGATCTCACCCCTGCCGCGCGCAGGCAGCAGGTCGAGGAAGGCCGCCGGGTCCTGCTGGTCGAGGAGGCCGGCGAGGGAGCGGGCCAGCAGGTTCGGCAGTACCTCCGTCAAGAGCTCCTCGTTGAATGCGCCGGGCAGGAGGTTGAGCCGGTCGTCGCTCACCTTCCACGAAGCGTTGACGATGCCCGAGAGCGTGGTGCGCGACTCGGTGGGGAAGAAGGCCCAGAACTGGCCCAGCGAGCTGACCCCCTTCAAGGGGACCGCCCACTGCAGCTCGACCTGCTCGCGTCGTGCGAGTTCCCCGGCGTCCTTGAGGGCCGCCGCACTCGGCCGGTGCTTGGTCCGCAGGATCCTCCACCGGCTGACGTCACCACCGTCGCGCAGCTCGAGGGAGCCATCGGGCAGCGTGTTCAACCGGAGGTCCTTCGACGTCTCCTCGGCCAGGTTGGTCAGACGGAGCCGACGCACCTGCGGGACGAACAACATGAACTGCTCGGGGAAGTTCGCGATGTCCTCGGCGACGCGCGCGGCGCCGTGCTTGAGAGGCAGCCGCACCACGGTGGTCGCCCACCCCATGAGACGGGCCAGGATCGGGTCGACGGCAGAGTGCTCGGTCGGTTCGAGGGGCTCCGCCAACCGCAGGACGGGGCACTTCGGCGCGGCGGGGACCACCTCTCTGATGCGGGCCGCAGCGGTGTGGCGGTCGAAGCCGAAGGAGCCCGACCGGCTGAAGACCTGTGGTGAGTCGCTGATCGCGGTCACGGACTTGAAGCCGAGCCCGAAGCGACCGATCTCGTCCGCCCGCTTGCGCGAGAGGTGCGAGGCCATGAGAGCGGTCACGCCCTCGTCGCTGAGGGGGCGTCCCTCATTGGCGACGTAGAGGTGCTCGGCCGTCAGGACGACTTCGACCTCACCGCCGGTGTCGTCACCGCCGAGCGCGTCGGCGGCGTTCTGGATGAGCTCGTGGACCTGCTTGCGCCCGTAGCCTCCCTCGGCCGTGGAGATCTCGATGGCCGCGTCGGACTCGACGCGGTGCGGGTCCTCCCGGTAGGCCGCCAGACACCGCCTGGACTGCTCGATGACGGCGCCCGCGAGGCCCTCCGTCCTCGTCGCCCATCTCCCCACCGCTGGTCCCCCCACGGGCCGCTACCGTCGAGAGGCAACGACCCCTCGCACCTGCGCGCGGTGATGGCCACTGGTCATGACTTCACCGAGCGACTACTGAGAGCTCATCATGACAGCAGTCTGTGACGTTCGAAGGGTGAATGTGTCGAAAGCAGCACTCGGTCCCGCAAGGGACTCCGTCGCTGAGCCGGAAGCATTCGGGTCGTACGGACCGCCCTGGACACCGCCCACCCTCAGAGGTCGTGCAGCCCCACGTGGTGCACCACGAACCGCGCCGGGTCACTCTGGTAGGCGAAGTAGATCCGCCCGCACTCGCTCCACCGCTTCGCGTCGCCGAGCTTGACGTGGGGCACGCCGTTGAGCCGCGCGCCCTCGAACTCGAAGGACGCGCGACCGGACTGCGTCAGCGCGAGGTCGGTCGTGGCGACGTCGAGGCCGAAGCCGTCGCGGAACCAGTCGGTGAGGCGGACCGTGATGGTGCCCTGCTGCTCGGCGAACTCCACGGAGGCCTGCCCGAGCGTGAGCAGCGCGGAGCGCATCTGCGCGGGGTGCAGGTAGCCGGACTTGCGCCACGTCCGGGCGGCGGTGGCGGTGAACCGCAGGTGCCCGCGGCTGCGCTGCTCCAGGAACTCCAGGAGGGGTTCGGCGTCGTCGGGGGTCAGCGCGGGGGCGTCGTGCCAGTCCACCGGGACGGGCGCGGGCCGGCGGCCGACCTGGCCGAGCGCGATGGTCAGCGACGACACGTCGTCCTCCAGCCGGTGCGCCTCCTCGACCCACTGGTCGATCTCGGCGCGGGCCTCGTCGAGCTGCCGGCGCAGCGCCACCACCTCCGCGTGCTCGTCACCGCGGGCGACGGCGGCCTCGACCTCCTGCTGCCGGGCGAGGGCGGCGAGCGCCCGCCCGGCCCGCTCCGCCGTGCGGAACGGGACGTCGATGCCGCGGGAGACCACCGACAGCGGCGCGATGGTCGACAGGACGTCGGCCACGAGGTCGGACTGCGGGTCGAGCGACCCGTCGTCGTAACGGGGGTGGGTCAGCGCCTCGAGGTGCGGCCACACCAGCCGGGCGCCACCGAGCGGGACCTCGAGGTCGATGCCGCGGGAGACGGCGCCGACCGCCCCCTTGGTGGACAGGCGGACGACGTTGGCCAGCCCGGGCAGCTCGGCCGCTGCGGCGTCGACGACGTCGAGCTGGGAGCGGTGGGTCGGGGCGACGAGGAGCACCGGCAACCGGTCGACCCGGCGCAGGGCGTCGACGAGGACCGCGGCCGCAGCGGGGGTGCTGATGTCATCGCGCCGGCCGTCGACGCGCCGCCCGTAGGCGGTGACGACGAGGTCGGGGTCCTCGACGATGCGGCGCACGACGGCGGGCCGGCGCAGGAAGGACTGCGGGGTGGGAGCGATCCAGCCGCCGTGGGCCTCGCGGCCGGTGACGACGCGGACGGTGGCGATCTCGCGGGCGTGGTCGAACGCGAGGGTGACACCGGTGACGTGGGTGGCGGGGACGCCGCGGACGGGGACGCGCAGATCGATGCGGCGCGCCGCGGCCGTCGGGGTTCCGACGTGGTGCCAGGACAGCCGCCGGGGACCGTCGCCGGACAGCGACGCCATCCCGTCGCCGAGGTCGCGCCGCACGAGCAGGCGCTCGCCGTCGGTGGGCAGGGCCGCGAGCTCGGGGACGCCGTCGTGGGCGAACTCCAGCCACTCCTGCACGTGCCGCAGGACGGCGGCGTGCGCACCGGCCGACGTGGGGTCGGCCGTGGAACGGACGACGAAGTCGACGACGTACTGGACCTGCACCACGGCTCCTCTCGACGGGCTGTCGTCGAGGAGGATCGGCAGACGCACCGGGCACGCTGACCAGGACGCCCGGATCGGAGCAGCGCTACGGCAGCTGCACGCCGTAGCGCTGCCCGACCCGTTCCAGCACGGCCTGCCGCTCGGCGAGCCACATCCGGCTGAACTCGGCCGCCTCCCGGTCACCCCGGGCGACGGCCTGCTTCAGCGACGCCGCCGCCCGGTCCCGGTTCTGCACGACCATCCACACCCACGTCGGCACGTCCGACCACCTCCTGCGCGCAGGGTGCCCGAGGGGTCCGACACGAGCGCCGCCACGGGGAGGCGGGGTCAGGACCGCGGGTGCCCCGGGCTGGTCAGCCCGGCGCGGTCGGCGTCGGTCCAGGCGTCGGAGGTCCCGAGCTGGGCGCGCAGCCGCGCCCAGCTGAGCACGTCGGTGCGCGGGCGGGACGGGTCGATGCTCCAGTGGCTGATGGGGTTGCCCCGCCAGGCGCGGCCGGTGCTGGGGCCGATGAAGTGGTGCACCTCCCCGGCGGACCGGAGGCTGCGCAGGGCGTGGGCGATGCGCTTGGACGCGGAGTTCCCGGTGGAGCCGAACATGCTGTGCCCGACCTCGGCGACGTGGCGGGCGAACACGGCGGGGGCCACCTCCCGCAGGCGGTGCTCGACGACCCCGTACTCGAGCCAGCCTTCGTCGTCGCGAAAGCAGGCCCGCAGCGGGTCGACCAGGTCGGCGGTGACACCGGTCGCGGGGCGCGGGCGGGGGCGGGTCATCTGTTCCTCCAGGGACGGGTCGGGGATGGAGTTCGGGAGCGGCACGAGGTGGAGCAGGCGGACGGCGCGGCGTTCACCGCAGCGACCGCACGCAGACGTCGCCGGGCCCGGCCCCGGCTCACGCACTCGGTGACGCAGGCCGCGCACAGGTTTCTGCGCGTGAAGCCGTGGCCGCAGGGCAGGACCAGCCAGACGCGGTGCGTCGCGGCGGGCCGGCGGCCCGGTCCATGCCGGACCTCGCAGGTGGGCGGGGCGTCGGTGGCGCGGTGGGTCAGGGTGATCTCCTCCTCGAGGTGGGCGGGGAACCTGCGGTGTCCGGGTGTTTCACGCGGTCAGCACGGCCCCCTGGCCGACCACGCCGGGCAGCCACCCGCAGGAGCCGGGCAGGAGCTCGGCGCAGTCCTCGAACGTCAGCCACCCGAGGCGGCCGGCGACGGCGCCCCAGTCGACGCCGTGCCGGTGCGGCAGGTGCTCACCGAGCGCGGCGGGGTTGCTCGTGTACTCGCGGTGCAGCCAGCCGTACAACCGCGAAGACGGGTTGCGGCGGAAGGTGCCGGGCGTCAGCAGCACCAGGCAGGTGCGGGCGGGGTCGCGCCGGGCGAGGGCGGGGCACAAGCCGGGGTTCGCGTCGAGCAGGACGTCGACGGTGCGGGCGATCTGGTTGCGCAGGACGTCGTGGGTGGTGGTCGGCGAGGCGTCGGACAGCACCTTCGCCTCGAAGGCCACGGCGAAACCGGTGTCCGCGAGGAGGATGGCGTCCACCTTGGTGGCCTGTTCCAGCCGGTTCCCCTTGCCGCGCGCCTCGGCGAGCAGGGTGGGCGTGAGGACCCGCTCGTCGAGGTGGTCGGCCAGCCAGTTCCGGTAGGAGACGGGCGAGGGGAGGTTTGCTTCCAGGTACAGGTGCTGCTCGCTCCCGAGGGCGTCGCGCCAGGTCGGGAAACCCGCGACGGCCGGGTCGCCGAGGCAGCGGTCGAGCAGGGCGGTCAGGGCGGCGGTGCGGTCCGCGGCGTGGAAGGCGTGCAGCAGCGCCGCCGCGCCCCAGAACCGCTCGTCCCGTTCGATCTGACGGGCGAGGCGTCGCGCCTTCCCGGCGTCCCCGGGCGCGGGCAGCGGGGCGAGGCCGGTGGCGTGGGCGATGCTCTCGCGGTAGTGCTTCAGGTGCCGGTCGGGGTCACCGCCGGAGGCGACGGGCGCGAAGTGGTCCCGCACCTGGTCCTCGGTGAACGGCAGGTACACGGGGTGCATCGGTCGCGGCGGGGTGTCGGACACGGGAGTTCCTCCGGGTGGGTTTCAGTTCCAGTGGGGCAGCGCGGTCACGTCGAGCAGTTCGACGAAGCTGCGATCACCGCAGCGCCGGCAGATCGACGAGCGCAGCGCCCCGCCGTGGGCGAGCGCCCGGTCGAGGCAGGACCGGCAGATCCGGGCGGACAGGTAGTCGTGGCCGCAGGCGCGGGAGTGCTCGCTGCGGTGCGTGGCGAGCGGGACGGGGTCGTCGTGGCCGGCCATGACGCACCGGGTCGGGAAGTCGATCTCGTCGGTCGTGGTGCTCTCCTCGTGCGGTTCTCGGTCAAGGGTGGTCAGCAGCCGCAGGCGCCGCTGGGGGTGATCTCGTAGTTGCACTCCGGGCAGACGGGGCGGGCGGTCTCGGTCGCGGCGGTGGCGCGCCGCGAGGACCCGGCGCCGCGGGCCGGGCCCCCGACCCGCCAGTCCAGCGCCGTCGCGGCGTGGCGCAGCACCGCCTCGCGCGAGCGTCCGCAGACCGGCTCACGGACGACCAGGTACGTGGTGGCGGTGGTGGGTTTCCTCAGCTCCGCCCCGGGCACGTCGACCAGCGCGGCGTTCGCCAGTTCCGGGCGGACGGCGATCTCCAGGCGGTGGCGGTGGGCGAAGACGGCGATGGCGCCGACCGGGGAGGGGCTGACGCTCACGTAGCCCTGCTGCCGTTCGGTGCGCAGGGTGCGCGTGGTGGCGAGGTCGCGGAGCAGGTCGGCGACGAACGGTGCGGCGCCGAGGTCGTCCAGGTGGTTCTCGAGGGTCACGGTGTTCTCCGGGTCGTTCAGGCGAGGGCGGCGCGGACGACGCCGACGAGGTCGGGCGCGATGCGGTAGACGGTCGTGTCGCCGAGGGAGTGCGCGAGGCCGTTGTCGCGCTGGAAGGGCTGCGGCGTGCCCGGGTAGTGCTTGTCCAGGTGCCGGGTCAGGGCCCGCCACGTGCTGCGGAACTCGTACGGGTCCAGGACGAGGAGGTCGCGGATGCGGGTGGAGGTCCACCACTCGGCGGGGTCGCCGGCGAGCATCGCGCGGGCCAGGTCCGCGACGCGGGTCGTCGCCTTGTGCGGTTTGGCGAACAGCTCGCGGAACAGCGGGACCAGCGGGTCGTTCCCCGTCGTCGGCGTCGCCACGGCCGTCGTGGCCGGGGCGGGTCCCTGCTGCATCCGGCGGGCCAGCCACTCCAGGGCTTCCGGATACAGCTCCGCGGGAACGTGCAGCGCCAGGTAGGACGGCGGGGCAGGGACGGACACGGGGCTCCTCGGGGTGGTGGGCGTGGTCCCACCATGCGACGGCTCGTCCCGTGCGGGGAAGAGAACGGCACACCAACCACCCGTATGCCGCACACGGGCACCGTGTGTCCACCGGGCAGGTGCTCCGTCCAGGTGGTCCCCGCAGCGGCCCGCACCCTGCTCCGACCAGTGGATGTGTTGCTCAACAACAGGTCTCCGCGCACGAGCACTTCGGGAACGGTGGTCTCCGCGTCCGCCACACCCGGCAGGATGGGCACCGACCGCCCGCCACACGGGACACACGGAAGACCCGGCGATGCCGCCGCTCCCCCCAGACGAGAGGAAGACCGTGCCCACCACGCACACCACCGGCGACCTGTTCGCCCTCGACCTGCCCGCGCTCGCCCACGGCTGCAACACCCGCGGGTCGATGGCCGGTGGGATCGCCCGCCAGTTCGCGGACCGCTGGCCGTCGATGGAGCAGGAGTACCGGCGGCGCTGCCGGGCCGGGGAGTTCACCCTCGGGGACGTCCTGCCGTGGGTGACCGACGAGGGCGTCGTGGTCTACAACCTCGCCACCCAGGTGGAGCGCGGCGCGGACGCGCGGCTGGACGCGATCGGGGCGACGGTGCGGGCGGCGCTCGCGGACGCCGCCCACCGCGGCCTCGACCGGCTGGGGGTGCCGCGACTCGGCGCGGGCATCGGCGGGCTGGGGTGGGCGGACGTCCGGGAGGTGCTGGAACAGGCCGGGCAGGAGTCGGCGGTGGAACTCGTCGTCGTCACCCGCCCGGGCGCCGGGCGCGGCTAGCGCGGCGCCAGCAGCTCCCGCGCCTCCCCCGTCATCAGCGGCTCGACCCGCTCCCACGGCACCACGTACCGCCGCACCCCGTGCCCGCCGAGCTGGTAGTCCTGGAAGGAGAACGCGAACCCGTCCGCCCCGGACTGCCACGTCGCCCAGTTCGCCTCCTCAGGGGCGAGCCCTTCGGGGGCGGTGACGGGTTCGCCCTGCGCGGCGGCGATCTCCTCGACGACGGGGGCGAGCCCGGTGAACGCCGCGGCCAGGTCGGTGAACACGTCGTCGAGGGTCACGGGTTCGGCTGTGCGCACGTCGACGACGGTGGAGGCGACGGTGGTGGTGGGGTGGGCGGTGCCCTCGGTGCTGTCGACGACCTCCAGCAGCACCTGGACGGTGCGGCCGTCGTCGGTGGTGACGGTGCCGCGCCCGGTGATGGTGCGGGGCGGGTCGCCGTCCTGGACGGTGGCGCGGGCGTCGTCGAGGACGTCCTCGGCGGAGGCGGTGACGCGCCGGTTCACCTCGTCGGCGACGGGCGCCCCGGTGAGGCGGGGCACCACGACGTCCCAGGTGAGGGTCTGGTCGTCCCCGGTGAGGTGGGTCTCGGTCCACGCCGACGCCGGCGTCGAGGTCGACGGGCTCGCCGTGACGGTGACCGTGGTGGCCGCGGGGGCAGGCTGCTCGGCGCCGCAGGCGGTGAGGCCGGCGACGGCGAGGACGGCGACGCGCAGCGAGCGGGACGGGGACACGGCGGGGGCCTCCCTCGACGACGGGTTCGCCAGCCTACGGAGGGGCCGCGGCCCGCGCGGGCCTTTTCCGGCGGGCGTGCACGACCCCGTGCACCCGGTCCGCGGCGGCAACAGGGTCCTCGTGCTCCCACACCCGCACCACGCACCACCCCGCAGCGGCGAGCGCCGTGTCGGTGTCGCGGTCGCGGGCGGTGATGCTCGCCAGCTTCACCCGCCACCAGTCCGCGTTCGCCGTGGGCCGGTGGACGTGCACGGGGCAGGAGTGCCAGAAGCAGCCGTCGACGAAGACCGCGACACGGGCGCCGCGGAACACGAGGTCGGCGCGGCGGCGCCGGTTGGTGCCGGGTGGGGTCCTGTCGACGAGGTAGCGCAGGCCGCGGCGGTGCAGTGCGCGGCGCAGCGCGAGTTCGGGGCGGGTGTCGCGGCGGCCGGTGCGACGCATGATCCCGGCGACGGCGGCGTTCGAAGCGGGTGGGGCGGGGCCGGGTTCCTCCCACGCGCTCACCGCGGCACCGTACGGGGAGACGGCGGGATGGGCCGGTCGCTGTCCACAGGTGAGGCGTTCCCCGCCGGCGCGGCACCGCAGCCTCTCGGACGCTACCTCCTGGCGGGTTCCCACGCTCCCATCTGGCGACGAGGCGCTGCCGTCCCGCGCTCCCCGGAGACGGCTGGTTAGGGTCGAACCCCGACCACCGAGGAGGCCACCGTGGACCGCTCGCACCGCGTGATGGGAGCCCTCGTCGGCTCGGCCGTCGGGGACGCCCTGGGCGCCCCCTTCGAGTTCGGCCCGCCGCACGCCTTCTCCGCCCGCTTCCCCACCGCCGCCCGCGGTGTCGCCACCGAGATGTGCGGCGGCGGCTCGCTGGGCTGGGCACCGGGCGAGTTCACCGACGACACGCAGATGGCGCTGCTGCTCGCGGAGTCGCTGGTCGAGAACGACGGGCTGGACGGGGCCGACGTGTTCGCGCGGTTCGGGCGGTGGGCGCAGGCCGGGCCGCCGGACATCGGCGTCCAGACCTCCGCGGTGCTGGGTTCGGGGCTCCCGTGGGACCGCGCGGCCGTCGAGCACGTCCGCGCCGGGCACCGCGCCGCCGGCAACGGCTCCCTCATGCGCACCACGCCCGCCGCGATCTTCTTCGCCCGCCACGGCCGCGACGCCACGGTGGACGCCGCCCGCCGGATCAGCGCCCTCACCCACGGCGACCCCGCCGCGGGCGAGGGGTGCGCGCTGTTCCACGAAGCCGTCCGGGCCCTGCTCGACGGCGGGGACGCCGACGCGGCGATCGCCGACGCCCTGCCGCTGGTCGCGCAGGAGCACCGGGAGAAGTGGGCCGGGAACTGCTCCCCGACGTGGACCCCCGCCGACGCCACCGAGTCCAACGGCGCCGTCTGGCCGACCCTCGGCTCGGCGTTGTGGGCGCTGCGGAACTCGGTGACGTTCGAGGAGGCGGTGCGCCTGGTCGTCGACCTCGGCGGCGACACCGACACCGTCGCCTGCGTCACCGGCGCGCTCGCCGGGGCCCGCACGGGCATTACCGGGATCCCGGTCCGCTGGACCTCGCCCCTGCACGGCCGGGTTCCCGGGTTCGGCGACCGGACGTGGGAACTGCGGCACCTGCAGTGGCTGGCGCTGCGGCTGGACGGGTCCACCGACCCCCTGCACGAACCGCGCCCCACCCAGGGCCTGGAACCCCGGGAGGTCGCCCCCGGCGTGTGGGCGTCCGACCTCGACGGCGCGCGCCGCAGCGACCCCGGCTTCGCCGTCGTCTCGCTGTGCCGCACCGGGGGACGGTTCGGGCACGAGGTGCAGCGCTTCGCGTACCTCACCGACGACGACAGCAACACCGAACTGCGCACCGTCCTGGACGACGTGCTGGGTGACATCGCCGCCCTGCGCGCCGACGGCCGCCGCGTCCTCGTGCACTGCCACGCCGGGGCCTCCCGCACCGGCCTGGTGCTGCGGGCGTGGCTGGTGCGCTCGCAGGGGGTGTCCGCGGCGGAGGCGACCGAGCGGGTCGGCGCCGCGTGGCCGCACCTGAGCGAGTGGAACCCCGCCTTCACGGCGGCGCTGCGCGAGGTGGCGGCCACGCCCTGAGCACGCCGCTGCTCCGGACGGGTGGTTCCCCGCGGCGCACCCGCGGCGGCGGCGCGGAACACCCGCTACTGCCGCAACCGGAGACGGCGGCTGAACCCGTGCGGGGACCGTGACGTCGTGTCGGACCCCGACGAGACGTTCCCCTCCTCACGGGAGGAGGACGTCATGACCAGCAGGGGCCGCCGGCGCGCGCAGGTGCGCCGCGTTCAGGTGGTGCGGATGCGCCGCTGCCGCTGCGGGAAGGTCCGCAGCGGCAGTCGCGCCGAGGCCGAACGCCTGTACCTCGTCGCCAGCATCAACGGCGGGCGCCTGGACCGCGTCCGGTTCTACGTCTGCGGTTTCGGCAGCTGGCACTGGACCCGCCAGATCTCCCGCCCCACCACCGAGAAGGCAGCACCCCCGAAACCTCCGGGACCCGCGAGACCTCCGGAACCCGACGACGGCCTGACCCCCGACCAGCGGCTCTGGCTCGCCGACCTGGCCGCCGGCGCCTCACCCGCGACGGGTGACGGCCTCCCGGTGCGCGGCGGCGAGCGCCACGACGGTGAACAGGACGGCGCTGCCGAGGACCCACGCGACGTGCACGCCCAGCGGCTGGGTGTCCAGGCCGGTGAGCCAGCGGATGTCCGCGTCGTCGGCGACGGCGTGCAGCACGATCTGCCCGAAGTGGTAGCTGGGCAGGTACTGCGCGGTCTGCCCGATGACGTCGGGCAGTTCGGACAGCGGGACGAAGAACCCGGACACGAACGACAGCGGCAGGAACAGGACGTTCGTGACGACGACCGCGGTGCGGGGCCGGGCCAGGTAGGCGATGGCGAAACCGAGCGGGCTGAACGCGAGGACCCCGGCGACGAGCAGCGCGCCGAGGGTGGCCCACTGCCCCGCGCTCAGGTCGACGTCCCCGACGAGCCCGGCGAACAGGCACAGCGCGGTGACCATGAGGATCCCGTGGACGAACCCGGCGCCGAGCTTGCCGAGCTGGTACGCCCCGGCGGGGACGGGGGTCGCGGCGAGGGTCCGCAGCCAGCCGCGGCCGCGGTCCTTGGCGACGTCCTCGCCGAACACGACGATGCCGAGGGTGAGGGCGCCGTAGCAGCCGATGCCGGCGAGCATCACCAGGCCGGTGTCGGTGCCGCCGGGCAGGGTGGAGTCGGCGTTGGGCAGGCCGAAGATCGCGTAGAGGATCACCGGCAGCGTCATGCCGAGGACGGCGAACTCGGGGCGGCGCAGCCCGGCGCGGGCCTCGGTGAGGACGGCGAGGCGGGCGAACGCGACCCGTGACCCGGTGCGGGGCGGGGTGTTCGGGGCGAGGGTGGTCATCGCTGGTCTCCGGTCGTGGCGAGGGCGTCGGTGAGGGTGAGGTACGCGGTCTCGAGGTCGCCGTCGCCGGCGAGCGCCTGCGGGGTGCCGTCGGCGACGCAGCGCCCGGCGGCGAGCACGACGACGCGGTCGGCGACGGCGGCGGCCTCGGTGAGGTCGTGGGTGGCGAACAGGATCGTCGCGCCGGCGGCGGTCGCGGCGCGGGCCTGCGCCCAGAACGCGCGGCGGGCCAGGACGTCCATGGCGGCGGTCGGTTCGTCGAGCAGCAGCAGTTCCGGTTCCCCGACGAGGGCCAGGGCCAGCAGCAGGCGCTGCCGTTCCCCGCCGGACAGGGCGGTGACGGTGCGGGTGGCGCGGGTCGTCAGGCCGGTGCGCTCCAGGACGTCCGCGACGGGCAGATGGTGGGGGTAGGCGTGCCCGACGAGGCGCACGAGCTCGCGCACGGTGACCTGCTCGGGCAGGCCCGCGGACTGCAGCATCGCGCCGACCCGGGCCCGCGCCGCCGACGGCGGCCCGCCGAGGACGCGGACGGTCCCGGCGGTGGGCCGCACGAGGTCCAGCAGCAGTTCGAAGGTGGTGCTCTTGCCGGCGCCGTTGGGTCCGAGGAGGGCGACGACCTCGCCCTCGCGGACCCGCAGGTCGAACCCGTCGACCGCTCGCACGGCGCCGTAGGTCTTCACGACCCCGCTCATCTCGATGACGTCCACGTCCGCCTCCTCCGGGTCGGCAGCCCCGGTCCGGGGTTGCGCGGTGCTCCGACGCTAGGGACGGGGCGGTGCCGGGCCGAAGTGCCGGAGGTCACCGGCTGCACCCGTGACTCCTGGCACGGGTGCCGCGGGGGCGGGTCCTCCTACGATCACCGGGTGTTCACCGGGGCCCAGGACCGCGCGACGGCGGTGACGGGGTACGTCGCGATCGCCGCCGTGGGGGTCATCGCGCTGGTCGGGGGCGTCTCGCCGGGGACCACCGGCTGGTGGTGGGTGGCGTACGGGGTGTTCGTGCTCGCGTTCCTCCTCGACGACCTCGCCGCGTCGGGACGCCTGGGCCCGCGACGCCTGCCAGCCCGGTCCCTGCTGGCGGTGGGGGTCGCCTCGGCGCTGGTGACGTGGTGGCTGGCCCCGCAGGCGAGCTGGAGCGCGATCCTGTTCGTGGTGACGGTGGTGCCGGCGGCGATGACGTCGCCCCCGTCGCTGACGGCCGCGCTGATCGCGGTGCAGACGACGGCCGTGGTCGCCGGCGCCGCGCGGGTGGGCGCGGCCCCGCACGAGGTGGTGGCCCTCGGCGCGCTGTACGGCGCGTTCCAGGTGTTCGCCGCGGTGGTCGTCGTGGCCGGGCGGCGGCAGGGTGAGCAGCGGGCCGCGCTGGCCGCGGCGCACGCGCAGCTGCGGGCCGCGTCGGCGCTGCTGGCCGCCTCCAGCCGCGACGCGGAACGGCTGCGGATCTCCCGGGAGCTGCACGACGTCGTCGGGCACGGGCTGACGGCGCTCGCGCTGGAGCTGGAGGTCGCCGCGCACCGCGCGCAGCCCCCGGCCGTCGAGCACGTCGACCGGGCCCGGTCCATCGCGAAGGGCCTGCTGGGGGACGTGCGGTCGGTCGTGGGGGACCTGCGCGGGGAGGTGCGGGGGCTGGAGGGCGCGCTGCGGGAGGTCGTGGACCGGACCCCCGGCCTGCAGGTGGTGCTGACGGTGCGCGAGGAGGTCCCGGTGGGGCCCGAGCGGGCGCTGGTGGTGGTGCGCTGCGCGCAGGAACTGCTGACGAACACGTTGCGGCACGCGGGGGCGCACCGCTTCACCCTCGACGTGGTCGCCGACGACGGCGGGGTCCGGTTGCGCGCGAGCGACGACGGCGCCGGCGCCCGGCGGCTGCAGCCGGGCAACGGGCTGACCGGCCTGACCGAACGGGTCGAGGACGCCGGCGGGACGGTGCGCTTCGCGACCGCCCCGGGCCGGGGTTTCACCGCCGAGCTGGAGGTCCCGGCGTGAACGGCCCGATCCGGGTCGCCGTGGTGGACGACCAGACGCTGGTGCGGCAGGGCATCCTGCGGCTGCTGTCGCTGAGCGAGGAGGTGACGGTCGTCGGGGAGGGCGAGGACGGCGACCAGGCGCTGGACCTGGTGGCCCGCGGCGGCGTCGACGTCCTGCTGCTGGACCTGCGGATGCCGCGCCGCGACGGGATCTCGGTGCTGGAGGCGTTGCGGGACAGCGGCAGCGAGGTCCCCGTCCTGGTCCTGACGACGTTCGACGACGACGAGCTCGTCCTGGCGGCGCTGCGGGCGGGAGCCCGCGGGTACCTGCTGAAGGACGTCACGCTGGAGCAGGTGCTGGCGGCGATCCGCACCCTCGCCGAGGGCGGCACCGCGCTGCGCCCGGCGCTGACGGACCGGTTGCTGCGCGCGGTCACGGCCCGGCCGTCCACGCCGGCCGGCCCGGCCGACCTGGGGGCCCCGGCGCTGACGCCGCGGGAACTGGACGTGCTGCGGCTGGCCGCGGCGGGCTGGTCGAACAAGGAGATCGCGGCCGCGCTGCACCTGGCCCCGGGGACGGTGAAGAACCACGTCACGGCGGTGCTGCTGAAGCTGGGGGTGCGCGACCGCACCCGGGCGGTGCTGCGGGCGCTGGAACTGGGGCTGCTCGACGGGTGAACCCCGGCGACGCGACGGCTCCTGCACGGGCGCGGGGGCCGACCTACGCTGGAGGAGTGAGGCCGCTGCTGCGCCACCGACGCGCCCGGCACGACCCGCGCCCGGCGATCGCGGAGTTCTGGTCGTGGTGGCTGGCCGAGGGCGCCGGCGCGTGCGCCGCGGCGCTGGACGCCGGGGACGTGCACGCGGTCGCGCCGCTGCTCGGCGAGCGGGTGGAGCGCCTGCACCCGTCGCTGGCCTGGGGCGTGGGCGCCGGGCAGTCGGCGACGGGGCGGCGGCTCACGGTCACCGCGAACGGCGACCCCGCCGCGCGCTCGACGGCCCACCGGTGGTTCCTGGCCGCGCCCCCCGACACGGCGGACTGGTCCTACCGGGACCAGCGCGGACCGGCGCTGCACCTCGACTTCACCGTCGACGCCGTGGGCCGCACCCTGGCCGCGGAGGACGTGCGGGCGGCGTGGGAACCGCACCCCGACGGCGAGCACGTGGACGTGCGGCTGACGCACCCGGCGTTCACGGGGCTCGACGGGGAGGCGGCGGCGCAGCTCGCGTTCGACCTGCTCGACGCGGCCGTGGGTGAGCGCGCGGTGGAGCTGTGGGTGGGGGCGGTGACGTGGGGCCCCGACCCGGCCGCCGGCTCGCGCGCCGGGGGGCTCGCGGAACTGCGGGCGGCGGTGGAGGCGGTGGCCGCGGAGTTCACCCCCGCGCTCGCCGCCGACGCGGTGTGGAGGCTCGCCGAGGGCGTCGACCGGCACGGGCGGCCGGTGCTGGTCTCCACGGTGGTGCCGCTGTCCCCCGCGGCGTTCCCGCTGTTCGACCGCCACCTCGCCGTGGAACTCGGCTACCCCGGCGCCCTGCCGGGAGCGGCGGACCTCGCCGCGCTGCGGGGTTTCGAGGACCAGCTGGACGCGGCGGTCGGGCCGGACGCCGCCGTCGTGGCGCACGTGACCGCCGGCGGCACCCGCACCGTGCACCTGTACGGCGACGCGCTGTCCGACGTGGAGGACGCCGTCCGGGCGCAGGCGGCGCGGTGGACGACCGGCCCGCACGCGGTGTCGGCGCACGACGACCCGGCGTGGGAACGGGTCGCCGACCTCACCTGAGCCCGGGGCTCACGCCGCCCCGCGCACCCGCCGCTCCACCCGCAGGCTGCCCGCGAGCGCCGCGACGGCCTGCCGCACCGCGCCGACGGACGTCCCCGCGAGCGCGGTCCCGGTGAACGTCGCCAGCCACACGCTGTCCGGCACCGGGACCGCGAGCTGCGTCGTGGACCACGGGCCGCCGGTGGGCCCGGTCCCGGTGCGGTCCACCCGCACCCCGGGGCCGACCCCGGTCGGCACCTCGGGTGCGGACCGGTCGGCCTCCAGCACGAGCCGGGCCAGGTCCAGGTCGGCGCGCAGGGGGGCGGTGCGCGTCCACGACACCGTGACGACCCCGGTCTCGGGGTCCCCGCCGGGGGCCGTCGCGGACCGCAGGAAGGTGGCGATCGCCCCGGACGCCGCGGCGGCCTGCGCGACGAGACCCAGCAGGTTCGCCAGGCCGCGGCGGCGGCGCGCGTCCAGCCCCGGCCACACCGCGGACCGGGTGACCACCGCCAGCAGGTCGTCGTGCAGTTCCCCGGGCGCCGAGCGCAACGCCTCCCACCCGTCCGGGGCATCGAGGGAGAAGCCGAACGGGGGACGGACAGGGCCGATCGTGGGGTTCACGGGTCCATCGTCGGCGCGCGCGGTCGCCGGGCCCCTAGGGTTCGGGCCGATCCCCACCGTTCGGTGCATCGAGTTCACCCAGGAGGTGCCGTGGTCCCGTCCCAGGACGCGCTCGACGCGGCGCAGCAGCGCGCTGCCGCCCTGCGGTCCCTGCTGCACCGGGTGCGGGACGCGGCCGCCGTCGTCCCCGCGCTGCACCGCCCCACCGGTGTCGTCGGCGCCGCCGGGGCGTGGACGGGCCGGGTCGCCGACCGGCTGCACCGCGACGAGCTGGTTCCCGCGGCGGGCCGCCTCGACCGGTCGCTGCGCCGCGCCGTCGACGCCGTGGAGGACGCGCTGCGCGACGCGGAGGGCTCGGTCCGCCACCTCGCCGAGCGGGTGGCGTCGGAGGAGCGCGACGAGGCCGGACGGCTGGCCCGGGCGGCCCCGTGAGCGGGCTCGTCGAGATCGACCCGGACGCCGTGCGCGGCGTCCACCGCGACCTCACCGCCACCCGCGACGCGATCGCGCAGCGGGTCCGGCCGTTGCGCCGCGCCGCGGCGGACCTCGGTGTGGACCTCGGGGGTTTCGCGACGTCCTGGCCCTGGGCGACCGGCTGGACGCGCAGGTCCTGCCCGTGGTGCGCGACCACCAGCGCCGGGCGGAGGAGCTCGCGGGTCTGCGGTACCGCGGGCGGTTCGGGGAGGCGATCCCCGTCGTCGACCGGGAGGTGTCCCCCGCGCCGCCGGCCCTGACGCCCCGGTTCGGCGACGAGGACGGCCTGACCCGGGTGTCGTGGGCGGCGGCCCCGGAACCCGAGGAGATCGCCGACGAGGAGGGTTTCTCGGCCTCCCGCAGCGTCTCGGACTGGTTCTCGCACCGCTGGGACGACGTCACCGCCGCGGTCGACGCCGGCACCGACCGGGTGTCGCGGGCCGCGGTGGACCTGTGGCAGGGGGCCGGTGACGCCCTCGGCGCCGGCCGGGACGCCGTGGTCACCGCGTGGGACGGCGCCACGGGCGCGTCGGGTGAGTGGGTCGACGAGAACCTCGCCGGGATGCGGGAGTGGATCGGCGACCACGTCGGGGTGTTCCGGTGGCTGGCGAAGGCGCTGCGGGTCGTCGGGTGGGTCGTCGTGGCCGTCGGCGCCGTCCTCACCGTCGCGCTCGGGGTCATCGGCGCCCTGGGTGGGGCGACCGCGGGTGCGGTGTTCGGCTTCGGGGTCGGCGCGGTCCCGGCCGGCCCGGCGGGTGCGCTGGCCGGGGTCACGGCCGGCCTGGGGGTCGTCGGCGCCGGGTTCAGCCTCGTCTCGGCCGGTGACTTCCTCGACGGCCTCGCCGACTGGGGTGAGGGGGAGATCGACGGTCAGGAACTCGTGCAGCGGGGCGCTGCCGAACTCGCCCTGGCGGTGACGTCCCTGATCGGGATCGGCGCCGTCGTCAAGGGCGGGAAGGAACTGCTGGGGCACCTGCCGCCGTCGTGGGCGGCGGGGGCGGAGGAGTTCCTCGGCCGGCTGTTCTCCCGGGACCGCGCGGAGCGGGACGAACCCGGCACCCCGGACGTTCCGGGCAACGCCCTCCCCCTGGACCCGAACCGCCCGTGGACGTTCGACATCGCCCGGGACGAGGCGCGGTTCCCGCGGGCGCACACGACGGACCGTCACGGCGCGGACATCCCGTTGCGGCGCGAGGACGCCGGACCCGGCGGGAAGAGCATCGAGGGCCGCATCCACGGGGATGAACCGTGGGCGCGCCGCGAGAACACGTCCAGCCGCTGGTTGAGCGACGAAGTGATGAACTCGACGATCGACGGGCACGTCCGGCAGCACTGGGGAGATCGTCGACCGGCTGTCCACGGGCCAGGCCTACAAGAGCACCTTCGACGCCGGGCACCCCGTCGGTGAGGGTTTCGTCAACGCCGGCAGGGGCACCGGCGGACCACGGCGAGCGGTGTACGGCACCACCGACGACGTCACCGTGGTGGTCCGTGTCGACGAGGCGACCGGAGAACCGTACGTCGTCACGGCCTCCCGAACCTGACGCACCTGTACCGGGGATGAGAGAGTGACTTCGTGCGTGATGCAGACCAGTGCGCCACCCCGCTCGAACTGACCACCTACCTCTTCCACCACTTCCTCGACGACACGGACAGCGACGAGGAGGCCATCGAGGACCTCAGGAACTGGGGATCGCTGAGCCCCCACCTGCTGCGCCGGCTGGAGCGGGGTTTCGAGCAGTACCTCGCCGAACGCCCCCGCGACGGCTCCTCCCTCACCCTCGTGGAGATCCACGCCAACGTCAGCCTCGACGAGTACACCGAGGACGCCGCCTGGGCCTTCATCGACGAGTTCGCCCACGCCTTCCGCACGGTGGTCCACGACCTCGAAGCAGCCGGGAAACTGCCCCGTGCCTGACACCCGCACCGGGACCCCCGACGACCGCGCCGTCGTCCTCGACGTCCTGCACGCCTACTACGCCGACGCGGACTCCTGGGCCGAGGCCGAGTCCGGTCTGCGCGCCACGACCCGCCGGCTGCCGGCTGCCGTCCGGCCCACGAGCCTGGCGGTGGACCGGTTCCTGCGCGACCGCGCGGACGGCCGCGGCCTCGCCGACCTCGTGGTCCGCGAGGCCCGCTGGGTCCTGCCCGATCCCGGTGACGACGCGGCGGCCGGGTTCCTCGGGGCGATCGCCGACCTGCTGCGCACCCTGGACCCCGACGACCCCGACGACCCCGACCCGGCCCTGCCCGCGACCGACCCGCACGCGACCCGCACCCTGGAGGGCGCGCTCCACGGCGACCCCCGTGGCACCGCCCGCACGTCAGCGCCAGCCGCTGGCTCACCCCCGACCTGGTGGACCGGACGGTGAACGCGCACGTGGCCGCGGCCTGGCCGGTCATCGCGGGGACGCTCGGCGCGCGGGGCCGGTACGTCGCCACCTTCGACGCCGCCGAGGTCGTCGGGGAGGGTCTCGTCAACGCCTCGCTGGGCCGGGCCCCGCGCCCCGTCCCGGTCCTGACGCGCACGTCGACCGTCCGGGTCGTCCTGGACGTGGACCCGGCTGAGGGCCGCCCGTTCGTCGTCACCGCCCACCCGTTGCTGCCGCTGCCCGGACCCGACGAGATCGCGCCGGCCGGCTGAGCCTCCAGCCGGGGACCGCGGACGTCGCCCTCGACGAGTTCGCCGGCGACCGGTGCACCCACCCGGGTGATCTTCTTCAAACCCTCTGGAACGCGCTCCGAGACACCGGTGTGGGCATCGCCGGGGGTGGAGCGCAGGAGCAGGCGCGGCGCGCGACGGCGCGGGTCGCGCAGCTGCGCCGCGAGCTGACCGCGGCGGAACGGTCCCAGCACGCCTGGTCGGCCGGCGCGGAGGGCGAGCGCCTCGTCGCGCAGGCCCTGGACGGGCTGGACGGGCACGGCTGGCGGGTGCTGCACGACGTGCACTGGCCGGGCCGGCGGTACGCGAACCTCGACCACGTGGCGATCGGCCCGGGCGGGGTCGTCGTGGTGGACGCGAAGAAGTGGTCGGGCGACGTGCGGCTCGACGACGGTGACCTGCGCCAGAACGGGTACCGGCGCGACCGGGAGCTGGACGGGGTGGCCCGGGCGACGGCCGACGTCGCGGCGCTCCTGCCGCCGCGGCACCGGTCCGCGGCGCGGGGCGTGCTGTGCCTGGCGGACCAGCCGCTGCGCCCGGCGCGCACCCGGTCGGGCGTGCGGGTCGTGGGCCGCACGCACCTCGCGGGGCACCTGCGGTCGCTGGACCGCAGGCTGACCCCCCGCGAGGTCGGTGAGCTGACGGAGTTCCTGCGCGGACGGCTGGACGGCGACCGCAGCCCCGAGCTCCCCACCACCGCGGCGGTCGGCGCCCCCCGGTCGAGGCGGACCGTCCGCGAGGACCTGCTGGCGCTGCTGCTGGCGCTGGTGGTGCTGGTCGTCGCCTCGATGCTGCTCACGCACCTCCTGGCGCGGACCGCCGCACCGCTCGGCGCAGGCGGCTGAGGACCCGGGCGAAGGCCCCGCGCGGCGCGACCCGCACCAGCGGCAGCTCCACCTTCGCCCGCTGCGCGGCGGACAGCTCCTCGCGCAGCACCTCCACGAGGACGCGGGTGTCGTCGGCGGCGTCGTGCGGCCGCAGCTGCTCGATCCCCCAGTGCGCGGCGAGCGTGGCCAGCTTCAGGTTCGGCACGG
Source organism: Kineococcus rugosus (assembly GCF_050871975.1). NCBI lineage: Bacteria > Bacillati > Actinomycetota > Actinomycetes > Kineosporiales > Kineosporiaceae > Kineococcus > Kineococcus rugosus. The sequence continues at coordinate 100,916 of NZ_JBJLSJ010000017.1, forward strand.
GCAGGTCGAGCCGGCGGGCCAGCTTCCACGTGCACAGGCGGTGCCGCACGGGGAGCCGGACCCCGGCGGCGCGCATCTCGGCGGCGATGAACTTCCAGTCGAAACCGGCGTTGTGGGCCACGAACACGCGGCCGTCGAGGAGGGCGGCGACGGTGGGGGCGACCCGGTCGAAGGTGGGGGCCCCGACGAGCCGCTCGGCGGTGATGCCGTGCACGTCGACGGGCCCGGGGTCGCGGCGCGGGTCGACCAGGGAGGACCAGGACCGCTCGACGACGCCGCGGGCGTCCACGAGGCAGACGGCGATCTGGACGATCCGGTCGCCGGTGTCCGGTTCCCACCCCGTCGTCTCGACGTCCAGCACGGCGTACCGGTGCCGGTAGCGCCGGGCGACCGCCCGCGGCAGCGGTGGGGTCGGGTCGATCACGGTCATCAGGTCTCTCCTCGCTGGTGGAACGGGGAGAGCGTGGCAGAGGCCTCGGACACGCCGTCCGCGGACCCGCCGCGTTCGAACGCCTCGAACAGGCGGCGGCACGCGGTGGACGGCGTCCCGGGTCACGCGGGGGCGAACCGCCGGGGGTCGACGAACCCGGCGTCGAGGAAGGGTTCCTCGCCGACGACGAGCTGGGCGACGAGCTCGCCCACCCCGGCCGCGTGCTTGAACCCGTGCGCGGAGTCCCCGCCCGCGACGACGACCCGGTCGGTGCCGTGCGGCCGGCCGATGACGAACTGCTCGTCGGGGGTGTTGTTCACCATGCACGGCGTCGCCTTCTCCGGCGTCGGGTCGACCCCGGGGAAGGCGCGGGCCACGGCCGCGCACAGCTCGGCGCTGTCGCCGGCGTGGATGAACCGGTCGAGGGAGTCTGCGTCGGTGGGGGCGAAGTTCTCCCCGTCCGGCAGCAGGCCCAGCTTGATGCCGTAGTCCTCGGCGGACCCGTGGCCCCAGACCTCGGTGCCGTCCGGCAGGGCCCGGGTGAAGGCCGGGAACGCGTCGAGCGCGTAGTCCCGCTCGTGGCCGGGCCGGGCGCGGAAGAAGAACATCGGCATCCGGCGCGGGTCCAGCGGCAGCTGCGGGACGAGCGCGCCGAGCCAGGCCCCCGTGGCGACGACGACCTGCCGGGCGGCGATCGTCGCCGTCGGCGTGCGGACCAGCACGCCGTCCCCGGTGGGTTCCACGGCGGTGACCGTGGTGTGCTCGAACAGCTCCGCGCCGAGCCGGACCGCCTCCGCGACGTGCGCGCGGACGTTGCGCTCGGGGTAGCAGATGCCGGCCCAGGGGTCGAGGACGCCGAGGTCGTCGTCGTCGAGCCACGCGTAGCCGGGGTACGTCTGCCGGACCTCGTCGGCGTTGAGCGTCTTGACCGGCACCCCCGCGGGGGGGGGGGGGGGGGGGGGGCGGGGGCCGGGGGGGGGGGGGGGGGGGGGGGGGGGGGGGGGGGGGCCCCCCCCCCGGCGCGGCGGGCGACCTCGGCGGCCGCGGCGAGGCGGCGGGCGCGTTCGGGGACG
>NZ_JBJLSJ010000018.1:0-100105 GCF_050871975.1 Kineococcus rugosus
GGGACCGGTACCGGTCCCGGGGGCCTCGCCGTGCCGGGGCGGCTCACCACCGGGTCGCGAACACCTCCCGGCGCATGAGCGGTTCCAGCGCCGGGGCGAATTCCGCGCCGACGTGGCGGCGCAGCACGTCCCCGCCCAGCGCGTTGCCGAGAGCGGCCATCACCATGCCCTGGTCCAGGGCGAGGAACCGCTGGGAGACGGTGCCGCTGCGCACGGCGACCGCGTCGAGGAACCCGCCGTCGGTCGTGCAGTCGAAGTCGGCGGCGAGGTTCCGCAGGTTCCGCACCGCGGCGTCGGGGGCGTAGCGCAGGGCCAGGAACGAGGCGTGCGGGGTGACGACGCCGTCGCCGTACCTCCTGGGCGCCGCCGCTCCCGGGCGGCACCCGGCGAACGGCTGCTGCACCGAGGTCCGTTCCTGGTCGGAGGCGTACCCGGGACCGTCGAGGCCGAGCTGGTCGACGCCGTACTCGCGGTACCCGCCGGCGGGGTCGTCGCAGGGGGAGAACCCCCAGTACCCGTACCCCGCCTCCTGCATCCCGTGCTCGATCTGGCACCGCACGTACAGCGGGTGGTTGCGCGCCCACGAGCGCCTCCCCCACTCGTCCTCGGGGACGAGCAGCGGCACCATGAGCGCCTCGAACATCGACCCGCCCCAGGTGGGGACGACGAGCCTGCCGCGGTACGGCAGGGCACCCTCGAACACCCGGACGCCGTCGTAGCTGCGCCAGGAACCCCGCGGGCGGGTCTCGGTCCAGTCCCGGTCGCAGGTGCCGTCCGGGAAGGTCCGGTGGGTGCCCCAGTAGTGCTCCGCGGGGATCTGCCCGGCGGCGATGCCGACGTAGGAGGCGATGCGGGGTTCGGTGTTGAACGTCCCGTAGTGGTGGCCGGTGTACCAGACGGGGTCACCGCCGCGGTGGTTCCCCACGACCACGGCGTCCTCGTCGGGGTCGGCGTCCCAGAACCCGCCGCGCAACTGCCCGCCGGGGGCGTTCTCGGCCGCGTCCCAGTAGAACCCGAAGTCCATCGAGCGGCGCAACCGCCGGGCCCGCCGCGCCAGCGCGGGCTCGGCGCGCTCGACGACGATCAGGGCCGCGGCGAGCCAGCCGTTGTCGACCGACGACAGGAAGGGCTTCACGACCTCCCCGGAGGTGGGGAACTCGGTGAGCCTGCGCCCGTCGGCGGGGTCGTACCAGTTGTAGAACTGCCCGCTCCGCTCGTGGCGCTCCAGCGTTCCCAGGGTGGCGAGGGTGCGGGCCAGCCGGCGGCGGGCCTCGGCGCGGTCGAGCAGGCCCAGTTCGCGGGCGGCGACGGTCGACCACAGGCCGCAGGCGATGTTCGTGGGGGAGGTCTGGTGGCCGCGGGAGGCGGCGGACAGGTCGGCGCCGACGTCGTCGGCCGCCAGACCGGAGGCGGGGACGGTCAGGGCGTCCAGGCAGCGCCAGGTCTGCTCGGCCCAGGTCCGCAGCTGCTCGCGGTGCCGGGGCCGGTGGGCGGTGGTGGTGGCGGCCAGGCTCCCGGCGGCGAGGGCCCCGGTCAGGAAGGTGCGGCGGTGCATCGGAACCTCCCCCGGGGGCGTCGGCGGTGACGGGTGGGCCGTCGTGACGCAGGCGCCCACTGCACGGCCAGCCTGCCCCCGCCGCCACCGCCCGTCAAAGCGGGCGGCTCCCTCAGGGGACCTTGACCCCGGCCCCGCGCATCTTCTTCTTGCTGCGCTGCACCGACTCCTTGAACGCCCGCAGCACCTTCGTGCCCCGGCGCCGGTACGTCAGCAGCTCCATCGCCGCGTCCAGCACGGCCGCGTCGGCGGCCTGCACGCCGAGGTCGGCGTAGGCCAGCGCGACCGCCGCGTCCACCGTCGCCGCCGGCGTCTGGTCGATGTTCGGGTTGCCCCCCGCGAGCGCCGCGACGAACTCGGAGACGGCGCGGTGGGCGTCCTGCGCCGAGCCCAGGCCCTTGGGGAACGACTCCGCGGGCACCGGCGCCGGGACCGGCACCGGCGCCGCCGCGGGCGTGGCCGGCTGGACGGCCCGCAGCTCCTCGACCAGCCGACGCGCGGTCCCGCGGGGGTCGGTGAACCAGTCCGCGACCCGCAGCAGCCGGTACGCCTCACCCGCCGCGCGGTGCCGCGCGGGCAGCGCGACCTCCCGGTCCTGCACCCGCAGCAGCGCCAGGGAGTCCTCCAGGTCCAGCAGGAGCACCGCCCCGTCGGCCCGCAGCACCAGGTCCGCGCCGGTGCCCGCCTCCGCCGAGGGCCCGGCGGCGGTGACGGCGGCCGCGACCGCGTCCCGCACCGCCGACGCCCGGCGCGGCAGGTCCAGCGACACCGCGCCCAGCGCCGCCCGCGCCCGGTCCCACGCCGACCCCTGGTCCGCACCGGTGCCCAGCAGCACGACCTGCCGGGCGCGCCCGGCGAGGTCGGCGACCCGGCCGGCGTCCAGGCGGTGCGCGTCGTCGACGACGAGGACGTCCAGGTCGCCCGCGTCCGGTTCCGCCGCCACGGTCACGGCCACGGCCCGCGCCCCGGACAGGGCGAGCTGGAGCTCGCGGGCGGCGCGGGCGCGCCGCTGCTCGTCCAGGCGCCGGAACTCCTCGGCCAGCCGGTCCACCGGCACCCCGCCGGGGTCGGGGGCCTCGACCAGGGCCCGCCACGTCGTGCCCTCCACCAGCCGGGCGACCTCGGCGGGGCTCGCGCCCGCCGGGACGGCCGCCACCAGGTCCTCCAGCCCGTCCGCGGAGACGGCGGCGCGGTCCCGGCGGGCGCGGGCGGCGGCCGCGGCTCCCCGGACCCGGTCGGCCAGCCCGGGCAGGGCCGCGACCTCGGGGTCGGCGGGGACGCCGGGCAGGAGCGCGGCGACCACCGGCAGGTCCCGGCGCACCGCGTCCAGCACGGCCACCAGCTCGTCCCGGCCCGAGAACGTCGCCGGCGTCCCGTCGGCCCGCTCGGCCCACGCCCGGTGCAGCTCCGTCAGCGCCTGCACGTCACCGGTCCCGAACCCGGCGCCGTCGTGCCGCAGCGAGGACAGCCGCTTCAGCTCGCGGCGGCGCTCGCGCTCCTCGGCCGACAGCAGCGACCGCGGCTGGCGGGCCAGGATCGCCGCGGCGTGGTCGAGGTCGGTGTGCAGCGCGCTGGGCACGTAGGTCCGCAGCGCCTGCTCGACCCGGGCCAGCAGCGCCGGGGCGACCTCGACGTCGGCGAGCGTGCGCGGGGAGCGCCAGCGCACCTCCGCGCCCAGCCGGGCCAGCAGCCCCGCCAGCCGGTCCAGCGTCGCGGGCAGGGCGTCGAGGGCGTCCCCGGCGGCGGCGACCTGCTCGTCGTCGGCGCCGTGCAGCGCGTCGTCCCCGGCCGCGCCGCCGCGGCCCAGCAGGTCGACGACGCGGGCCCGGTCCTGCGCCGTCCACGCCGCCGCCGCGGGCAGCAGCGGCGGGTGCAGGTGCTCGGCGCGCAGGGCCGCCAGGCCGGCCAGGGCGTCGGAGCGGCTGGGGGCCCCGTCGCCGCCCGGTCCGCCGAACCAGGCGCGGTGGCGGGCGTCGAGGTCGCGCAGCACGGACAGCCACCGGTTCGGGTCCGCCGGGGGCAGGTCCGCGCCGCGCCGGCTGGGGTCCTCGGGGGTGTCGGCCAGCAGGTGGCCCAGGCCCAGGCCGGTCAGCTCCAGCCGGGCGGCCGCCGTCGCGGCACCGGGCACGAGGGTGACCCGGCGCCCGGCGGCGGCCAGGGCGGCGAGCAGGCCGGTGAGCAGCACGGCGCCCTCGGACCCGGTGCCGGACCCGGTGTCGACGACCAGGGGGTCGCCGGCCAGCGCGGTGTCCACGGCCAGCTGGTGGCGCGAGGTCGCCGCGGCGGGCAGCAGGGTCACGGCCGCCGGGGCCTGCGGCGCGGGGGCCGGGGTGCCGGCGGGGCCGCCGCGCAGGACGGTGAGCAGGTCGTGGTGCCGGGCGCCGGGGTCTGTGCTCACGCCCCGAAAGTACCGGCTCGGCCCGGGCGCGAGGTGACGCGGCGGTGCGTTGACCGCACCCGGGGCGGTGGGTAGTTTCGGGACCGGTAGCCGGGTGGCCGGGCACGGGCGCGGACGAGCGGGTGGGACGGTGAGCGGACGCGAACCGGTCAGGCGGTCCTTCGAGGACCGCGTCGAGCGGCTGGTCCGCGAGGCCCGCGAGCGCGGCGACTTCGACGACCTGCCCGGGGCCGGTGCCCCCCTGCGCGGGCTGGACCGCGAGTTCTCCGCCGAGCAGTGGGCGGCCGACAAGGCGCGCCGCGAGGGGTTCGACGTGGCCGGGATGCTGCCGCCGGCGCTGGCCCTGCGCCGCGAGCGCGAGGCCCTGGCCCGCGACGTCCACGAGCTGACCTCCGAGACGGTCGTGCGCGAGGTCGTCGAGGGGTTCAACGACCGGGTCCGCGAGCTGTACCGGCGTCCCGCCGAGGGGCCGTTCGTCGCCGTCGCGCTGCTGGACGCCGACGCCCTGGTGGGGGAGTGGGTGCAGCGGCGCCGCGCCGCGGCCGCCGCCCGGGCGCCCGCACCGGACCCGGCGCCGCCCGCGCGGGGCTGGTTCGCGCGGTGGCGCCGCCGCGGGCACGCACGGTGAACGGCGGGCAGCGCTGCGGCGTGGATCTTCGCCCTGACCGGCGAAACCCGGCCGCGAACGGGCCCGGACGGCGCTCCGCGCCCGCCGCAGGGCACATCCTGGCTGACGTCGCGCAGCGCGACGCCGGCTGAGGGGAACGCATGGACGACCGCACGTCACCGCCGCGCAGCTCGTGGCCCGTGCCGCTGGACGCGGTGCTGGACGCGCTGCGCGCGCAGGACGTCGTCGTGCTCGACCTCGGCGCGCGCGGGCGGCTGGCCGTGACCCGCCACCCCGCCGGGCCCGTCCCCGCGCCGCGGGGCCTGCCGCCGCTGGGGGCGCGGGCCGCGCGGGCGCTGCACCTGGTCGCGGCGGGGGAACCGGCCGCCGTCGTCGCCGACGACCTCGCCGTGCCCATCGTGGAGGTGGCGGACCTGCTGCGGTCGCTGCGCGAGCGCTACGGCGTGGACAGCACCACCGCGGCCGTCGAGGCGGCGCGGCGGGCCGGGGACCTGGACGGGCCCGCGCGTTAGCCTCCCGGGCGTGGAGCTGTCCTGCGTCGTCCTCAACGACCTGCACCCGTCCGCCTTCGTCGCGACCGCCCGCGAGGCCGAGGGGGCCGGGCTGCGGACCGTCTTCAGCTACGACCACCTGTCGTGGCGCGACCTGCGCGACGGGCCCTGGTACGCCGCCGTCCCGCTGCTGACGGCCGCCGCGGCCGCGACCGGGCGGGTCCGGCTCGGCACCCTGGTCGCCTCGCCGAACTACCGGCACCCCGTCCCGTTCGCGGCCGACGTCATGACGCTCGACCAGGTCAGCGGCGGCCGCTTCGAGCTGGGGGTGGGGGCGGGCACCTCGGCCCACGACGCCGCGGTGCTCGGCCTGCCCGCGTTGACGCCGCGGCAGCGGCAGGACCGGTTCGAGGAGTGGACGCTGCTGCTGCGGACGCTGCTGTCCCAGCGGCGCACCGACGCCCGCGGCGAGCACTACACCGCCGTCGACGCCCGCTCGATCCCCGGGCCGGTCGGCGGCCGGGTCCCGCTGACGGTGGCGGCGGCCGGGCCGCGGGGGATGCGCTTCGCCGCCCGCACCGGCGACGCGTGGGTCACCTACGGGGAGGGGGAACCCGGCGACGGGGACCCCGTGGAGGACGCGATCGCCCGCTTCACCGCCCCCGCCGCCCGGTTCGCCGCCGTGGAGGGCTCGGCCGGGGTGCGCCGGCTGGCGCTGCTGGGGCTGGACGAGCGCGGCGCCTACGCCGACTACCCGCGGTTCGCGGCGGCGCTGGCCGGGGCCGGGTTCGACGAGGTCGTCGTGCACTGGCCGCGCCCGGACGGCAGGGGTCTGCCGTCCGGGCGCCTGGAGCAGGTGCTCGGCACCCACCGGTGAGGTTCAGCCGAGGGTGAGCTCCACCGTCGCGAACGAGTGCGCCGGCAGGTCCACCACGAGGGTCTGGCCCTCGCGGCGCGCCCCGTCGAAGGCGACCGGGGCCACCGCCGTCGGGTCCTCGACGGTGTTGTGGGCCTGCAGGGTCGGCGCCGCCAGGACCCGGGCCGTGCCGACCGCCCAGTCCCGCCCGCGCAGGTCCAGGCGGACCTGCGCCCCGGCCTCGACGTCCAGGTTGGTCAGCGAGACCAGGGCGGTGCCCTCGCGCGAGCTCACCGACGTCGTCAGCGTCGGGTAGGAACCCTGCTCGCCCTCGAACCGCGCGTCCGAGGACGTCACCTGCACGGGGTGGTGCGTGGCGTCCTGGTGCCCGGCGTTCATCGCGAAGACGTGGTACGTCGGGGTGAGCACCATCTGCGCCCCGTCGGTGAGCACCATCGCCTGCAGCACGTTGACGGTCTGGGCGATGTTCGCCATGACCAGCCGGCGCGCGTTGGCGTGGAACACGTCGAAGTGCAGCCCGGCGACGAGGGCGTCGCGCAGGGTGTTCTGCTGGAACAGGAACCCGGGGTTCGTCCCGGGCTCGACGTCCCACCAGGTGCCCCACTCGTCGCAGACCAGCCCGATCGTGGCGTCCGGGTCGTAGGCGTCCATGACGCGCGAGTGGCCGCGGACGATCTCGTCGATGCGCCACGCGTTGACCATCGTCGCGTGGTACTCGGCGGCGTCGAACTCCGTCGCCGAGCCCTTGTTCGCCCAGTCGTCGCTGGCGTGGGTGTAGTAGTGGAACGACAGCGCCTGCCAGCGCTGGTGGTGCCGTTCCTCCACGGGCCCGCCGAGGCGGCTGATCGACTTCATCAGCGTCTCGGTCCAGTGGTAGTCGTCCCGGTTGGGGCCGGCCGCGATCCGGTACAGCTCGTTGCCGTCGTGGTTGCGGGCGTAGGTGGAGAACTGGGCGGCGAGCTGGGCGTACTGCTCGGCGGTCATGTTCCCGCCGCACCCCCAGGCCTCGTTGCCGACGCCCCAGAACGGCACCTTCCACGGTTCGGTCCGGCCGTGCTCGCGCCGCAGCCGGGACATCGGGGCGTCCCCGGAGCGGGTGAGGTACTCGACCCAGTCGCTCATCTCGGCGACCGTGCCCGACCCGACGTTGCCCGAGACGTAGGGCTCGGCGCCCAGCAGCTCGCACAGCCGCATGAACTCGTGGGTGCCGAAGGAGTTGTCCTCGACGACGTCGCCCCAGTGGGTGTTGACCATCGAGGGGCGTTCGGCGCGGGGACCGACGCCGTTCATCCAGTGGTACTCGTCGGCGAAGCAGCCGCCCGGCCAGCGCAGGTTGGGGATGCTGATGTCCTTCAGCGCCTGGACGACGTCGTCGCGGACGCCCGCGGTGTTCTGGATCTGCGAGTCCTCCCCGACCCAGAAGCCCTCGTAGATGCAGCGGCCGAGGTGCTCGGCGAAGTGGCCGTAGAGGTGGCGGCTGATGGTGGCGCCCGCCACGTCGAGGTCGACGACGCCGGACAGGGACCCGTTGGTCGGGGAGGTGCTCACAGTGGTTCAGCCCTTCAGACCGGTGCCCGCCACACCTTCGACGATGCGGCGCTGGAAGATGAGGAACAGGATGACGAGCGGCAGGGCCCCGAGGACCGTGGAGGCCTGGATGTCGGAGAAGCGCTGCCCGTAGGAGCCCTGGACGGTCGCGAGGCCGACCGGGATGGTCATGAGGTCGGGGTTGGACAGGACGAACAGCGGCAGGATGAGGTTGTTCCACACCCCGACGAAGGTGACGATCGCCATGGCGGCCAGCACGGGCCGCGACAGCGGCATGATGATCGACCAGTAGATGCGCCAGTTTCCGGCGCCGTCGATGCGCGCGGCTTCCTCGAGCTCGTTGGGCAGCCCGTCGAAGAACTGCTTGAACACGAAGAGCGCGATGACGCTGGAGACCTGCGGGAAGATCACGGCCCAGTAGGTGTTGAGCAGCCCGACCGTGTTGAGCATCTGGAAGATCGGGATGATGAGCACGTCGGCGGGGACCATGATCCCGGCGATGACGAGCACGAAGACGACCTGACGCCCGCGGAACCGCATCCGCGACAGCGCGAACGCCGCCATCGAGGCGAAGAGCACTACGAGCACCGCGGACAGCGTCGAGGTGATGAAGCTGGCCAGGTACCAGTTCCACAGGTCGCCGCCGCCGAGCAGCGTCGAGTACGAGGCGAGCGTCGGGTTGACGTCCTCCAGGATCGCCCGCGTGCCGAGGGCCGACACCGAGTTGTCCGTGAACGAGGTCTTGATCGCCCACAGGCTCGGCAGGAGCCAGAGCACCGCGAAGATCGACAGGACGACCACCGCGATGCGGTTGAACGTCCGGCCGCCGTTGGTCGCCACCTTGGCGACGCGCGGCGGCGGGGCCGCGGCGGAGACGCCGGACCGGCGGGAGGTACCTGCGGCACCGGTGGTCGCCATCTCAGGCTCCCTTCTGCTGGGTGCGCTCGACGAGCTGGCGGATGAGGGCGATGACGAGGATGACGACGAACAGGACGAACGACGCGGCCGCGGCGGCGCCGATGCGGTAGTCGGTGAAACCGGTCTTGGTGATGAACACCAGAGCCGTCTCGGTGCTCGTGCCCGGGCCGCCGTTGGTCATCAGGTACACCTGGTCGAAGATCTTGAGGCTGGCGATGATCTGCAGCAGCAGCACGAGCGTCGTCGTGCGGCTGAGCAGCGGGATCGTCAGGTGCCGGATCTGCTGCCACGGGGTCGCGCCGTCGATCGCCGCGGCCTCGTAGAGCTCGCGGGGGATGTCCTGCAGGCCGGCCAGGTACAGGATGAAGTTGAAGCCGATCGTCCACCAGATCGTGGCGACCGCGATGCCGACCATGGCCAGGTTCGGGGTGGCCAGCACGGGGGAGGGGGCGTCGTCGCCCAGCCACTTCTGCACCGTGGCCCACAGCCCGGTGTCGGCCGTGAAGATGAACACCCAGATGAGGGAGATGGCGGCCGAGGGCAGGATGAACGGCGTGAAGAACGCCATCCGCCAGAAAACCTGACCGCGCTGCATCCGGTTCGCCAGGACGGCGAAGACGAAGGACAGGATCACCAGCGGCGGGACGGTGTAGATCGTGAACTGCAGCGTGTGCCACATCGACGACCAGAAGTCCGACGACGACAGCAGCGTCGTGTAGTTCTCCAGGCCGATGAAGTTCCCCAGGCCCGTCTTGACGATGCTCGTGTCGAAGAAGCTCGCGACGAACATGTAGAGCGAGGGGCCGAGCAGGAAGGCCAGGTAGAAGAGGCCGAAGGGCGCGACGAAGAGCCACGCCTTGTTCGTGCGGCGCAGCCGGTCCGGGTCGGTGCCGCCGCGCAGGGGGGTCCGCGCCGCCGTGGGCGCGCCGATCGTCTGGGTGCTCACAGGGGGTTCGCCGTCCGTGCGTAGGTCTCGAGTTGGCTGCGGATGCTGGCCGTGGCCGCCTCCGGGGTCGACAGGCCCTGCAGGACCAGGCCGATCTGCGACCCGGTGACCGTCTCGAAGTTCGAGCCCGAGCCCGAGTACCAGGCCGCGGGGTCGTACGAGGCGTACGTCGCGGTCTCGGCGTAGTCGACCTGCGGTTCGAGGGACTTGTACTCCTCGCTGTCGAAGATCGGCAGGTAGGTGGGGACGTGACCGCCCTCGGCCCACGTCATGCCCTGCTCGAGCATCGAGTGCACGAACCCCATCGCCCGTTCCAGCTGGTCGGCGTCGCGGTCCATCCGCGGCAGCACGAAGGCGTGCGAGTCGGCGTGCGCGGCCGGCTTCTCGTACAGCTGCGGGAACGCGGCCATGCTGAAGTCCAGGCCCTCGATGCTCTGCAGCGTCGTGATCTCCCACTCGCCGTTCATGAAGAACGCCGTCTCGCCCTGCGAGAGCATGAGCTCGGCGCCGGGGACGTCGACCACCTTCGGCATGAGGCCGGTGCCGGTCCAGCGCTGGATCGCCCCGAGGGTGTCGACCATGAGGTCGTCGTCCATCGTGATGTCCTGACCCTCGTCGCTCATGAGCGGCGAGGCGCCCTCGCGCTGGCTGTAGAGGGTGTTGACGAAGCGCCAGCAGTTGGAGTCGTCGCCGACGGACGCGGTCGCGGCCCCGTAGCGGCCGGTCGTCTCCTTCGCGGCCGTCAGCGCCGCCTCCCAGGCCTCCAGGCCCTCGATCCTCGCGAGCTTGCCGTCGGCGCCCAGCAGGCCGGCCTGCTGGCAGACCTCGGTGCCGTAGAACAGCACCCACGGGTGGGTGTCCATGGGGATCGCGTAGGACTGCCCCTCGAACGAGGCCGCCTCCCACGCCGCGGGGGTGAAGTCCTCGACCTTGAGGCCCACCAGGGCGAGGGTCTCGTCGGTGATCGGTTCCAGCAGTCCCGCGGCGGCCAGGTTGGTGGCCCGGGTGAGGTGGGCGACCGCGACGTCCGGCGGCTTGTTCCCCAGCGTCGCCAGGGAGACCTTCGTGTAGTACGGGTTGCCCCACGCGAAGGTCGCCGCGACGAGGGACTCGGCGCTGCCCTGCTGCTTGCGGTACTCGTCGAGCATGAGCAGCAGGCGGGCGCCGTCACCACCGCCGAAGAGGTTCCAGAACGTGACCGTGCCCGGGTTGAGCTGGGAGCCGACGAGACCCGCGGCCAGCGGCGAACCGCACCCCGCGGTGCCGGCGACCAGGCCCAGGCCGCCGGCGGCGAGGCCGCCGCGCAGCACGCTGCGCCGGCTGAGGGCACTGCGGGTGGGGGGTGTCGGGGGATGACTGTTCACGCGTGTCCGTCCCTGCCGTCGTTGGCGGTCGGTGGCCACCGGGTCGGCGGCACCGGCTGTCCGAGAACCGCTCTGTCCCGGTCAGTGGGGTGGAACGTAGCACGCGTTTGCAACGCTGCATAGCGGTCCCCGGTCTCGTGCTTGCAACGATGTACGTGCGGCGGCAGACTGTCCCGGCACGCACGTCCGTCGACGAGGAGGAGCACGTGCCCGCAACCCCCGCCGCCACCCCCCGCCCCGAGCACCCCCGGCCCTCGGTGGTCCGGGCCGACTGGCTCAACCTCAACGGCCCCTGGGAGTTCGAGGTCGACGCCGGTGACTCCGGGCTCGAGCGCGGACTGCGCGACCGCCCCCTGAGCGGCACCATCACCGTCCCCTTCGCCCCCGAGTCCACGCTCTCCGGCGTCGGGACCACCGACTTCCTGCCCGCGGTCTGGTACCGGCGGCAGCTGGAGGTCCCCGCGGACTGGGCCGGGCGCCGGACCCTGCTGCACTTCGGCGCCGTCGACCACGACGCGACCGTCTGGGTGGACGGCGAGGAGGTCGTGCGCCACCGCGGCGGCTTCACCCCCTTCACCGCCGACCTCGGCCACCGCACCGGCACCGTCACCGTCGTCGTGCGCGCCCGCGACGACCGGTACGGCCCGCAGGCCCGCGGCAAGCAGTCCACCCGGTACGACAACTACGAGTGCCTCTACACCCGCACCACCGGCATCTGGCAGACCGTCTGGGCCGAGCCGGTCCCCGACGTCAGCCTCGGTCGGCCGCGGGTCACCCCCGACGTGGCCGGGTCGACCTTCCACCTCGAGCAGCCGCTGCGCCGCAGCCACACCGGGGCCGCCGGCGACCGCGCGGGCTGGACCCTGACCGCGCAGGTGCGCGACGGCGCCGGGACCGTCGTCGAGGCGAGCGTGCGCGCCGACCTCGACCTGTCCCCGCGGCTCACCCTGCCGCTCCCGGCCGGGCGCGTGCGGCTGTGGGATCCGCAGGACCCGCACCTGTACGACCTGACGATCACGCTGCGGGACGCCGGCGGCGCGGTCGTGGACGCGGTGGAGACCTACGCGGGGCTGCGGTCGGTCAGCCTGGACGGCAAGGCCGTCCTGCTCAACGGCCGCCCCGTCTTCCAGCGCCTCGTCCTGGACCAGGGGTACTACCCCGACGGGCTCATGACCGCGCCCACCGACGAGGCGCTGGTGCGCGACATCGAACTGTCCCTGGAGGCGGGCTTCAACGGGGCCCGCCTGCACCAGAAGGTCTTCGAGGAGCGCTTCCTCTTCCACGCCGACCGCCTCGGCTACCTGTGCTGGGGCGAGTTCGGCGACTGGGGGGCGGCCGAGGAGGGCACCAGCCACCGCGGGGAGTACCAGCAGCCCACCCCGGGTTTCGTCGCGCAGTGGCTCGAAGCCCTGGAGCGCGACTACTCCCACCCCTCGATCGTGGGCTGGTGCGGGCTCAACGAGACCCACCAGCCGCTCACCGACCGCGGCCAGGTCCTCGACGACGCGACCCGGGCGATGTTCCTGGCCGCCAAGGCGATGGACACCACCCGCCCCGTGCTGGACGCCTCCGGCTACTCCCACCGCGTCCTGGAGTCCGACGTGTGGGACTCGCACAACTACACCCAGGACCCGGCGCAGTTCGCCCGCGAGATGGCGGGGCTGGCGAAGGGCGAGCCGGACACCAACTTCGCCCACGGGACCACCACCGTGATCTCCCTGCCCTACCAGGGGCAGCCGTGGTTCTGCAGCGAGTTCGGCGGCATCTGGTGGCGCCCGGACACCGCCGCCAGCGACCCCGACGTCGACCGCGGCGCCGAGTCCTCCTGGGGCTACGGCGAACCCCCGCGCAGCGAGGAGGAGTTCCACCACCGCTTCGAGGGGCTCACCGGCGTCCTGCTCGACGACCCCCTGATGTTCGGCTACTGCTACACCCAGCTCACCGACGTGTTCCAGGAGCAGAACGGCGTCTACTCCTTCGACCGCAGCACCAAGCTCGACGTCGCCCGGGTGCGGGCGGCGCAGCAGCGGCCCGCCGCGATCGAGCGGGGCTGACCCCCGGCCCGCCCCCCACCGCGGGGGCGGGCCACCCCCGCGGACCCGGCGGACCCGCCCTCCGTCACCGTCCGTGACCCCGGTGCGCCCGGGCGGGGGTCCCCGGGCGGGGGCTGTCGTCACCGCGGCCGCGCGACGATCCCTCCTGCGTGACCGTGAAGCGCTCCCGACTCCTGGCCCCGCTGCTGGCGGCGCTCGTCGTGCTGCCCGGCACCGGCGCCGCCGCCCTCGCGACCGCCGCCCCCGCCGCGGCCGCCGCCCAGGTGCTCACCCCCGTGGTGCCCGCCGCCGTGCAGCAGCAGCAGATCCTCGACGGGCTCAACCGCGAGCGCGCGAAGGTCGGCGCCCCGGCCGTCAGCCTCGACCCCACCCTCGAGGTCGTCGCCCAGGACTGGGCCGACGCCCTCGGCCAGGGCGACGGCATGAAGCACAACCCGGACTTGGGGAGGCTGCTGTCGGACTTCCCGCAGTGGGGCGAGATCGTCGCCACCGCCGACATGGGCAACCCCGACACCAAGGGCCTGGAGAACGGCGACCTCGCCGTCGACACGTGGATGAAGTCCACCCCGCACCGGGCGGTCCTGCAGGACCCCAAGTACACCTCCGTCGGCGTCGGGCTCGTCTACACCACCCTGTGGTCGGGGAACCGCACCGTGTGGCGCTCCTACTGGGTCGCCGACTTCGGGACCGCGCGGCGCACCCCGCTGGTCGCGCAGAACCCCGACGGGTCGCGCAGCTACGTCGGGATCCCCGTCAAGGGGGCCATCCTGCAGGGCTACGCGGCCACCGGCGCGAACTCCGGGTACCTCGGGCTGCCGATGGGCCGCGAGCTCGGGCCGCTGCGCGCGGGCGGGTACGGGCAGCACTTCGCCGGCGGCTCCATCTACTGGAGCGGGACGACCGGGTCGGCCGTCGTGCGCGGCGCCGTCCGCGACCGCTGGGCCGCCACCGGCTGGGAGAACGGCTGGCTGGGGTACCCCACCGGCCAGGAGTTCAACGTCCGCGACGGCGTCGCGCAGCGCTTCCAGGGCGGCATCGTCTACTGGTCCCCGGCCACCGGCGCCCACGCCCTCGGCGGCGCCGTCCTCGACGCCTACCGCGCCGCCGGGTACGAGAACGGCCCCCTCGGGTTCCCGACCACGACGGCGACGTCGCTGCCGGCCGGTTCCTACGCCCACTTCCAGCACGGCTCCGTCTACTCCGGCCCCGGCGGGACGCACGTCGTCGCCGGCGCCGTCCGGTCGGCGTGGGCCGCGCAGGGCTGGGAGACCGGCGGCCTGGGCTACCCGGCCTCGGCCGCGTTCGGCGGCCTCGCCGGCGGCGGGACCGGCCAGCACTTCACGGGCGGCTCGGTGTACTCCTCGCCCGCGTCCGGCACCCACGCCGTGCCCGCCGCGGTGCGCCGGGCCTGGTCCGAGCGCGGCTGGGAGACCGGCCCCCTGGGGTACCCCGTCTCCGGGGCCCGCACCTCCGGGGGCGTCGTCGTCCAGGACTTCCAGGGCGGCTCGATCACCGTCCGCGGCGGCGCGGCCGAGGTCCGCACGCTGGTCGTGCAGCGCGCCCTGCGCTGACCGGCCGCCCGCCCCCGGTCAAGACCGCGGTCCCCGGTGCCGATGCCGGGAGCTGACCCCCCAGGAGGAACACCGTGCCCACTGCCAGTGAAGACCGTGCCCGTCGTCCGCTGGCCGACCGGTCCGTGACCTCCAAGATCGCCGCCGCCGTGCTGTCGGCGTCGGCCGTCGCGGTCGCCGTCGGCGCCGTCGGCGTCACCGGCATGCAGCGCGCCAACGCCGAGGTCACCGCGATCGGCGAGCAGCACGTCGCCGGCATGCTCGACATCGCCACCGCGCGCGGTGCCGTCTCCGACCAGTACCGGGCGGAGTTCCTCGCCCTGATCCCCGGCGCCGACGTCCCCGCCTCCGTCGAGCTGGCGCACGAGGCCGACGCCGCCCTCGCCGACGCGCTGGACAGCTACACCGGCCGCGGCCCGGCGGCCGCGGCCGTCGCCGCCGCGGACGACCTGCGCGCCGCCTACACCGAGTACGCCGTCCTGCGCGACGTCATGGTGTTCCGGCAGGCACCGCCGAGCGGTTTCCAGGTCCCCGCCGGCGACCAGATCAGTGCCCGCTTCGGCGCTGCCGAGGACGGCTTCAACGCCGCCATCGCCACCCTGCAGGAGACCGAGACCGCCGAGGCCGCCGCCCGCCAGAGCGCCGCCGAGAGCGCCGTCGCCCGCTCCCGCGCCGTCGTCGTCGCCGTGCTCGTCGGCGGCCTGCTGCTGGCCGGGGTGATCGCCGCCGCCGTGCTGCGCCTGATCCGCCGCCAGCTGACCACCGTCGGCACCGCCCTGGACGCCGTCGCCGCCGGGGACCTGACCGTCGCCGCCGACGTGCACGCCGCCGACGAGCTCGGCGCCATGGCCGGGGCGGTCAACCGCGCCCGCGACGGCATCGCCTCCCTGGTCACCCGCATGTCGGCGTCGGCGGCCACCCTGGCCGCCTCCTCCCAGCAGCTGACCTCGGTCGCGGGGGAGCTGTCGGCGGGGGCGCACGACTCCGCCGCCCAGGCGCAGGTCGTCTCGGCCGCCACCGAGGAGATCAGCGCCAACATCGGCACCGTCGCCGCGGCCGGGGAGCAGATGACCTCGGCGATCCGCGAGATCGCCACCGCCACCGCCGAGGCGTCCTCCACCGCCAGCACCGCGGTCGCCTCCGCCGACGAGGCCAGCGCCACCATCCAGCGCCTGGGCACCTCCTCGCGCGAGATCGGCGACGTCGTCAAGCTCATCACCTCCATCGCCGAGCAGACCAACCTGCTGGCGCTGAACGCGACCATCGAGGCCGCCCGCGCCGGGGAGATGGGCAAGGGCTTCGCGGTGGTGGCCGGTGAGGTGAAGGAACTGGCCCAGCAGACCGCCCGCGCGACCGAGGAGATCGTCTCGCGGGTCGGGGCCACCCAGACCGACGCCGAGGCCGCCACCGTGGTCATCGGGCAGATCGCCGAGGTCATCGCCCGCATCGACGGCCTGCAGTCCACCATCGCCGCGGCGGTGGAGGAGCAGTCGGCCACCACCAGCGAGATGGTCCGCAACGTCACCGAGGTCTCCACCGGTTCGCAGGAGATCTCGGCGAACATCTCCGGCATCGCCGCGGCCGCCTCGCGCACCACCGGCAGCGCCGGCGCCACCGCCGCCGCCGCCGGCGAGGTCTCCCGCGCCGCCGACGACCTCAACGCCCTCGTCGCGACCTTCCGGGTCTGAGACCGGCGCCGCCCGACGCTGCCCCTGCCGCCGAGCCGCGGCGGGGGTAGCGTCGCGACCATGGAGTACCGCCGCCTCGGACGGTCGGGACTGCGCGTCTCGACGATCACCATGGGAACGATGACGTTCGGCGGGAAGGGGGGTTTCGCCGCCGTCGGGAACACCGACGTCGCCACGGCCCGCCGCCAGGTCGACCTGGCCCTGGACGCCGGCGTGAACCTCCTCGACACCGCCGACATGTACAGCGACGGGCTGAGCGAGGAGATCACCGGCGAGGTCCTCGCCGGCCGCCGCGACGACGTCCTCATCGCCACCAAGGCCCGGATGGTCGTCGGGCCCGGCCCGAACGACGGCGGCGCCTCCCGCTACCACCTCGTGCGCTCGGCCGAGCGCAGCCTGAAGCGCCTGCGGACCGACCACATCGACCTCTACCAGATCCACGAGTGGGACGGGCAGACGCCGCTGGAGGAGACCCTCGAAGCGCTCGACACCCTCGTCCGCTCCGGCAAGGTCCGCTACGTCGGCGTCTCGAACCACACCGGCTGGCAGCTCATGAAGGCGCTCGCCACCTCCGACGCCCACGGCTACCAGCGGTACGTCAGCCAGCAGATCCACTACACGCTGCAGGCCCGCGACGCCGAGTCCGAGCTCGTCCCCCTCAGCATCGACCAGGACCTCGGCGTCCTCGTCTGGAGCCCGCTGGCCGGGGGGCTGCTGTCCGGCAAGTACCGCCGCGACGGCAGCGCCCCCGAGGGCTCGCGGCACCTGGGGGACTGGAGCGAACCGCCCGTCCACGACGAGGGGCAGCTCTACGACATCGTCGACGTGCTCGTCGAGGTCGGTGCCGCGCACGGCGTCTCGGCCGCCCAGGTCGCGCTCGCCTGGCTGCTGGGCCGGCCCGCGGTGACGTCGCTGGTGGTCGGGGCGCGCACCGAGGAGCAGCTGGCCGACAACCTCGCCGCGGCCGACCTGGTGCTCGCCGCGGACGAGCGGGCCCGGCTGGACGCCGTCAGCGCCGTCCCGCTGCGCTACCCGCACTGGCACCAGCTGGCGACCGCCCGCGAGCGCCTGTCGGAGGCGGACCTGAGTCTGCTCTCCCCGCACCTGTCGTCGTAAGATCCTGGACGGCTTCGCACCGCCCAGACCTCGCTGCGCGAACCGCCTCCCGCCGACCGGCGGGAGGTCGGCTGCACGGAGGACGCGACGAGGATGCAGGACGGACCACGCCCGCTCGAGGGCGTGCAGGTGGAGGACACCGAGGGCATGCGGGCGGAGCTGGTGCAGCTGCGCACCGCCCTGGCCCGCCGCCCGGTGATCGACATGGCCAAGGGCGCCATCATGGCGCTGACCCGGTGCGACGAGGACGCGGCCTTCCGGCAGTTGTCCGAAGTGTCCCAGACGAACAACGTCAAGCTGTTCGACCTGGCGACCGCCCTGCTGGCCGACCTGCGGCGCGGCGAGCCGTCCGGCCTCGACGCCGGCGGCGGGGCCGAGCGCGAGGTCGACCGGCTGGTGCGGAAGACCTGGACCCGGCTCGGCTGACCCCGCTCCCCGCCGGTCAGGCCTGACCGGCGGGGACCTCGCCCAGCGCGGCGACCACCTCCGAGGCCACGTCCCGCAACCGCCGCCGCTCGGCCCGGGCCCGCGCCCGCAGCTGCTCGAACGCCGCGTCGGGGTGGACGCGGTGCCGCTCGGCCAGGACCCCCTTGGCCTGCTCCAGGACGACCCGGCTGTCCAGCGCCTCCTGCAGCTGGTCGCGCAGCCGCTCCCCGCGCGCCCCGGCCTCCAGCTGCCCGATGCCGACCGCCCCGAACGACGCCATGGCGTGCGCCACGTCCGTCTCGACGCCCGAGAACGGGCCCTCGTGGTCGCGGAACAGGTTCATCGCCCCGATCGTGCGACCCCCGTGCCGCACCGGGACGGTGTGCACGGCCACGATGCCCTGCGCCGCCGCGGCGCGCGCGAACCGGGGCCAGCGCCGGGCCAGGTCCCGCGCGTCCACGGCCGCGACCGGGGCGCCGGTCCGGTAGCACTCCAGGCACGGGCCTTCCTCGTTCTGCAGCTGGAACAGCTCCACCACCCGGGCCGGGCCGGAGCTGGCCGCGAGCAGCCCCAGGCGGCCGGAGGCGTCCTCGACGAGGAACCCGGCCGCGCTGGCGGACAGCAGCCGCGCGCAGTGCTGCACCAGCCGGTGCGCCAGCTCAAGCGGCTCACCCCGCTCGGCCAGCACCTGCGCCACGTCACCGACCGCGGCTGCGACCGCCTCCGCCCGAACCTCCACCGCACGCCTCCCGGCCCTCGTCCCGCTCCCGAGGGTGCCAGGTCGGGCCCGGTCCCGCGGCCGATCGCCGCGACCGACCGGTGGGTGCTCAGCCGAGGAACGTCGAGGGGTCCGGCCCGGTGCGGCGGGGCAGGACGCGCCCGGCGGGCCGGCACCGCCGTTCCAGGTCGGCGATCCGCGCGGCGTTGCGGGCCAGCGCCTGCGAGGTGGGGTGGTCCGCGGCGTCGTCGGCCACGAGCCTCCACCGCTCCTCGTAGGCCACGCGCAGGTCCTCCAGCGGACGGTCGCGGACGTCGACCGCGACCTCGTCGGCCAGCGGCTGGGCGGGGGGCATCAGGTGCGTCGTGGCCACGGGGACCTCACCGTCTCGGGGCCCGCGGCTCGCGCCCGGACCACGTGGGTTTCGGAACAGTCCACCACCGCCGGTGACCGTCGGCAACACGGCCGTGTCCGGCGGCCGGGCCGGACGCAGTAGTTTCGAGGGCGTGCGCCCAGCCCGCCGGCCGTCGGCGGGGAGCGCAGGAGGAGGAACGGTGTCCAACGCCCCGACCGCGGCGAGGCGGCGCGACGGCGGGGGCGACGGCGGGGGCGAGGGCCCGCTGGCCCGCGTGCGCGCCGCGACGGCCCGGGCCCACCACGAGCTCGACACCTCCCTGGCCGTGCTGGAGCGCCCGTGGGACGTGGCCGGCCACCGCCGCTGGCTGGAGCTGACCTGGGGCCTGCTGGCACCGCTGGAACGGGCGCTGGCCGGGTGGGCCCGCACCGACCCGGGCGTGCTCGACGTCGCCGCCCGGGCCCGGGCCGACCTCGCGCTGGCCGACCTGCGCGCCCTCGGCGTGCCCGACGCGGAACTGGCGGCGCTGCCGGAGTGCCCGCGCACCCCGGCCGTCCCGGACCGGGCCGCGGCCCTGGGGGTCTGCTACGTCCTGGACGGCTCCACGCTCGGCGGGCGGCTCATCGCCCGGACCGTCGTCGCCGCCGGGGTCCCCGCCGAGGCGACGACGTCGCTGACGGGCCGGCCCGGCGCCGGCCGCCGCTGGCGGGACACGACGGCCGCCGTGGAGGCCGTCGCGGACCGGGACGTGCCGGCGGTCGTGGACGCCGCGCGGGCCACGTTCACGGCCTACCGGGAGTGGCTGGCCCCGCTGGCCGGGCGCGCCGCGACGGGGGCGACCCCGTGAGCGAGGTCGCCCCGTACGTCCCGGTCTACGGCGAGGTCGACCTCACCAACTGCGACCGCGAACCCATCCACGTCCCCGGCGCCGTCCAGCCGCACGGCTTCCTGCTGGCCGTCGACCGGACCGCGCACACCGTCGTCGTCGCCTCGCGGAGCACCGCGACCCACCTCGGCCGCGCCCCCGAGGAGCTGCTGGGCCGCCCCCTGGCCGACGTGCTCGGCGACCGGCTCGCCGCCGACGTCCTCGCCGTCGAGGCCTCCGAGGTCCTGTCCGAGCCGCTGCGCGCCCGGCTGGACCTCGTGCCCGGCGGCACCGACGTCGACGTCGTCCTGCACCTGTCGGGGGACCGGCTCGTCGTGGAGGTCGAGCCCGTCGGGTCCTCCACCGGGGTCTCGCCCGTGTCGTACCGGTCGGCGCGCGCCGCGGTGTCCCGGCTGTCGGAGACCGCGACGGTGGACGAGCTGTGCCGCCGGCTGGCGCACGAGACCCGCCGCCTGACCGGCTTCGACCGCGTCATGGTCTACCGGTTCGACGCGCAGTGGAACGGCGAGGTCGTCGCCGAGGACCGGCGCGAGGACCTCAACGCGTTCCTGGGGCTGCACTACCCGGCCGGGGACATCCCCGCCCAGGCCCGCCGCCTCTACACGGTGAACTGGACCCGCCTCATCGCCGACGTCTCCTACGTCCCCTCCCGGTTGCACCCGGTGCTGGACCCGGCGACGGGCGCCCCGCTGGACCTGTCGTTCTCGGTGCTGCGCAGCGTGTCCCCGATCCACGTCGAGTACCTGCGGAACATGGGCGTCACCGCCTCCATGTCGGTCTCCCTGGTCCAGGACGGGCAGCTGTGGGGGCTGGTGGCCTGCCACCACTAC
This sequence comes from Kineococcus rugosus, assembly GCF_050871975.1. Classification (NCBI taxonomy): domain Bacteria; kingdom Bacillati; phylum Actinomycetota; class Actinomycetes; order Kineosporiales; family Kineosporiaceae; genus Kineococcus; species Kineococcus rugosus. The sequence continues at coordinate 20,370 of NZ_JBJLSJ010000018.1, forward strand.
TCCGGCCCGCACCGGCCCTCCCACGACGCCCGCTCGGCCGCGGAGTTCCTCGGCCAGACCGCCTCCCAGCTCATCGCCGGCCGCCAGCGCTCGGACGACCGCGACGACGCGCTGCGGGCCCAGGAGCTGCTGGCCGCGATCGTCGCCGACGTCTCGGGGTCCGGGCGCGACCCGCTGAGCAGCCTGGCCGGCGACGACCGGCTGCTCGACCTGGTCGGGGCCGGGGGAGCGGCGGTGTGGGACGGGTCGCGGCTGCTGACGCTGGGCCGGGTCCCGGACCGGGCCGGGCTGCTGCAGATCGCGACGACGCTGGCCCGCAGCGACGGGGCCCCCACCTTCACCGACCACCTGGCCTCCCTCACCCCGAGCCTGTCCCGCTGCGAGCGGGAGGCCGCCGGGGCCCTGCGCGTGGGCCTGGGCGCGGACCGCTGGCTGCTGTGGGTCCGGCCCGAGCAGGAGGAGGTCGTGGACTGGGGCGGCGACCCGCGCAACAAGGAGATCGCCGCCGCCGAGGGCCCCGACGTGCGGCTCAGCCCGCGCAAGAGCTTCGAGAAGTGGCGCGAGGTCGTTCGCGGCCGCAGCCTGCCCTGGCGGCGCTGGCACCCCGAGACCGCCGAGCGGCTGCGCAACCAGCTCACGTCCGTCGTGCTGGGCCGGGCCCGGGACCAGATCGCGATCGCCGAGTCGCTGCAGCGGGCCGTGGTGCTCGACGAGGCGCCGCAGTTCGACGGGCTGCAGGTGCTGGCCCGCTACCGCCCCGCCGAGGGGTCCCAGCTCGGCGGGGACTGGTGGGACGCCGTGGAGCTGCCCGACGGCCGGGTCGCCGCGGTCGTCGGGGACGTCGCCGGGCACGGGGTGCACGCGGCGGCCGCCATGGCGCAGCTGCGCGCGGCCCTGCGCGCCTACCTGCTGGAGGGGCACGGCCCCGCCGCCAGCCTCGACCGGCTCGACAGCCTCGTGGGGACGCTGTTCAGCGCCCACACGGCGACCGCGGTCGTCGTCGTCGTCGACGCCGACCGGGGCACCGCCCGGCTGGCCGGTGCCGGGCACCCGCCGCCGCTGCTGCTCACCGCCGGCGGCTGCGAGCCGCTGCGGCTGCCGTCGCGACCGCTGCTGGGCATCGGCGCGGGCAAGGCGACCGACGTCACCGTCGAGGTCCCCGCGGACGGGCTCCTGCTGCTCTACAGCGACGGCCTCGTCGAACGCCGCGGCACCCCCCTGGGCGAGACCATCGAGCAGCTGCGCGCCGCCGCCGCGACCGGGCCCGCCGGGCCCGGCCCCGAGGCGCTGGGCGCCTTCGCCGACCGCCTCATGACGGTCGTCCCCGGGGCCGAGGGGGACGACACGACGCTGCTGCTGCTGGGGCGCCGCCCGTGAGGCCGGCCCCGCGGCGCGGCGCGGGGGGCGCCGCCCTGGCCGCCGCGTTCCACCGCGAGGTCCTCGCGCCGCTGCTGCACCGCACCTTCGGCGACGCGCCGTTCGTCGCGGGCCGCTTCGGCTCCGGGTCCGACGTCCTCGGCCTCGACGACGACGTCTCCACCGACCACGACTGGGGCCTGCGCTGCACCCTCCTGGTGGACCCCGGCGGACCCGGCCCCGAGGAGGTCCGCGCCGTCCTCGACCGCGACCTGCCGGCGACGTTCACCACCGCCGCCGGGACGCACCCCGTCCGGTTCGCCACGACGTGGGACCCGCGGCCGCGGCACCGCGTCGAGGTCGCCGACCTCGACGGGTTCGTCCGGTCGCGGCTGGGCGTCGGCCCGCGGGAGGGGTTCAGCACCGCCGAGTGGCTGTCCTTCACCGGTCAGGCCGTCCTCGAGCTCACCGCCGGGCCGGTGTTCGCCGACCCCGCCGGCCGGTGGGAGGAGGTGCGCCGCGCGCTGACCTGGTACCCCGACGACGTCTGGCGGTACGTCGTGGCGTGCGCCTGGAGGCAGTTGGAGCAGGAGCTGCCGTTCGTCGGGCGCACCGCCACCCGCGGGGACGACCTGGGCTCCCGGCTGCTCGCCGCGCGCCTGGCCGGGACCGCCACCCACCTCGGGCTGCTCCTGGACCGCGTCTGGGCGCCCTACTCCAAGTGGACCGGCACCGCCCTCGCCGCGTCCCCCGCGGGCCGGGCCCTGCCGCACCTGCACCGCGCGCTGGCCGCCGACCGCTGGCCCGAGCGCGAGGCCGCGCTGTGCGCGGCGCTGGAGGACCTGCTGCTGCGGCAGCGCGAGGTGGGGCTGCCCGCCCCCGGGCCCGCCACCGCCCCCTTCCACGACCGGCCGTTCCGCGGTGTCACCGAGGGGCTGGCCGAGGCCGTCGCGGCCGGGCTGCACGGCTTCCCGCCGCTGGGCGTCGGCGCGGCCGACCAGTGGAGCAGCGCCGTCGACGTCCTCGTGCGACCCGGCCTGCGCCGCAGCCTGCGGGAGGCGTCGTGACCGCGCCCGGCGCGCCCACCGCGGCGCAGGCCCTGCTGCTGGGCCGGATGAGCGCCGAGGGCGAGCCCCTGCTGGCGTCGCTGCCCGTCGGCGGCGGCTGGATCGGCGGCGCGGGGGCGCTCGCGGTGGGGCCGGCCCGGCTCTGGCTGGCCCAGCCGCAGCTGGTCGGCGGGCCCTCGACGGCCTCGGTGCCCGTGGGCGACGTCGGGTCGGCCTCGCTGCGCCGGCGGCGGTTCGGCGCCCTCGCGGTCGTCCTGCGCCTGGGCGGCCGGGACGTCCTGCTGCCGACCCGCGCCGCCGCCGGCGACGTCGAGGAGTTCCTGCGCGCCCTCGACGCCGCCCGCGGGGACGCTCAGCGCACCACGTCGTAGACGAGCTTGACGATGCCGTTGGCGTACGTCTGCGACTCCACCACGGCCAGCCGCTGCGCGTCCTTGTCCGACCGGCTCCACAACGTCTTGCCCGCCCCGAGCAGCAGCGGGAACACCAGCAGGTGGTACCGGTCGACCAGGCCCGCGTCGGACAGGGACCGGGCCAGGGTCGCGCTGCCGTGCACGGCCATGGGGCCGCCGTCGGTCTCCTTCAGCGCCGCGACCTCGTCCAGGGACCGCAGGACCGTCGCGGGCCAGCGGTCGTCCTGCCCGGTCAGCGTCGTCGAGACCACGTAGCGGGGCATCGCGTTGTACTCCGCGAACTCGTCCATCGTCGGCCACACCGGCGCGAACGCCTCGTAGCTGGTGCGGCCCAGCAGCAGCGCGGTCGTCTCCTCCTGCTCCCGCTGCTTGATCTCGTAGGCGGCGGGGTCGAACTCGACCTCCTTGAAGGTCCAGCCGGAGTTGCGGTAGCCCGGTTCCCCGCCGGGTGCCTCCACCACCCCGTCGAGGGAGGTGAAGGCGGTGACGATCAGCTGGCGCATGGTGTCCCTTCCCGTGTCGGAGCTCGTCGCGACGCTACTGGTGCCGGGACCGGTCGGGGAGGGGGAACTGAGCGGTCGCTCAGCGGGGGGCGGTGGACCCCCGGACGACGAGCTCGGTGGCCAGCTCGACGTGGTGGGAGTCCAGCTGCTCGCCGCCGGCCATCCGCAGCACCGTCCGCAGCGCGACCCGGCCCATCTCCCGCAGCGGCTGGCGCACGGTCGTCAGCGGGGGAGCGGCCATCGCCGCCAGCTCGGTGTCGTCGAAGCCCGTCACCGACAGGTCGTCGGGCACCCGCAGCCCGAGGGCGCGGGCCGCCTCCATGACGCCCAGGGCGATCGAGTCGCAGCCGCCGACGACCGCCGTCGGCCGGTCCGGGCCAGCCAGCAGCCGCATCCCGAGCCGGCGGCCCGCGTCGTACTGGAAGTTGTCGTTCAGGACGTGCTCGGCGACCGGGGTGAGCCCCGCCGACTCCATGGCCGCGCGGTAGCCGTGCAGGCGGGCCTGGTTGCACTGCGACCCGGGCGGGCCGCCCACCCAGGCGATGTCGCGGTGCCCCTGGGCGAGCAGGTGGTTGGTCGCGCTCATCCCCCCGGTGAAGTTCGTCGACCCGACGCTGGTGACCTCCCGGCGCGGCAGGTTCAGCGGGTCGATGACCACCAGGGGCAGGTTGACCGAGGCCAGGGCGTCGATGTGGGCCCCGGTGAGCTCGCCGGTGACGACGATGACCCCGGTGCGCCCGGCCGCGGCCAGGCCCCGCGCCCACGAGCGCGGCGGCGTGGTCAGGCGCTGGGAGCGCCCGTCCCGCAGCAGGCCCACCACGACGGAGGCGTCCGCCTCGCCGGCGGCCTCCACGACCCCGTCCACGACCGCCGTCGCGTAGGAGGAGAAGTCGCCGTCGATGAGGAACTCGACCGTGCAGCTGGCCGCGGTGACCCGCCGGGCCGACGGCGGGGAGTAGTCGTGCTGGACCAGCAGCTCCTCGACGAGGGCGCGGGTCTCGGGGGAGACGTCCTCGCGGCCGTTGACCACCTTCGACACGGTCGCCACGGACACCCCGGCGCTCGCGGCGATGGTGGCCAGGGTGGTCCGGTCCCTGGTCCGGGGTCGAGCGGGGGCGTTCTCCAGCACGGGTCCTCCTCGACTCGTCGTGCGACGACTGTACGGCCGGCGGGCCCGTCGCGCCAGCACCCTATCGAAAGTTTTCGGCGAGCGATCGGTCCGACAGGTCACTGTGCTGCAACGATTCCCAGGGCCGTCCGGGGGAACGTGGTGGAAGACTTGACCTCATCGCCGACGTCCTCTTATGGTCCTGGGCAGACGACGCGGTCGAAAGCTTTTCGACCGCGTTCGCTGCGGCCCCAGCCGGGACCGTGGACGTGGATCAGCCGCAGGGACGCGGCTCGGCACAACGGAGATCACTGTGGATCACAACCGCGCTTCGCGTCGGTCCTTCCTCGCCCTGGCGACCGCGACCCCCCTGGTCGCCACCGTCCTGGCCTCCTGCGGCGACTCGGGTCCCGCGGGATCGGGCTCGGGCGACGGGGCCACCGACTGGATCCTCACCGGTCAGCCCAAGGAGGGGATCCGCCAGGCCGCCCGCGACGACTGGAACTCCGCGCACGAGGACCAGCAGATCCAGGTCAGCGCGTTCCAGAACGACGCGTACAAGGCCAAGATCAAGACCGCGATCGGCGCCGGCCAGGCCCCCACCATCATCTTCGGGTGGGGCGGCGGCACGCTGCGCAACTACGCCGAGTCGGGCCTGGTCGACGACCTGACCCCGTGGCTGACGGAGAACCCCGAGGTCAAGGACCGCCTCTTCGACGCGGCCTTCGCCGCCGGGACGGTCGAGGACAAGGTCTACGGCCTGCCGACCGAGACCGTGCAGCCGCTCGTCTTCTTCTACAACAAGAAGCTCTTCCAGCAGATCGGCGCCGAGCCGCCCACCACCTGGGACGAGCTCATGGCCGTGGTGCCGAAGTTCAACGCCGCCGGCATCGCCCCGATCTCCCTGGGCGGGCAGTCGCGCTGGACGAACATGATGTGGCTGGAGATGCTGTTCGACCGCATCGGCGGCCCCGAGCTGTTCGAGTCCATCTACAACGGCACCCCGGCCTGGACCGACCCGGCCGCCATCGACGCCCTCACCAAGGTGCAGGACCTCGTCAAGGCCGACGGCTTCGTCAAGGGCTTCGCCTCGATCACGGCCGACTCCAACGCCGACCAGGCCCTGCTCTACACCGACAAGGCCGCCATGATGCTGCACGGCACCTGGACCTACGGCGGCATGAAGACCGACGGCGGCGACTTCGTCTCCAGCGGCAACCTCGGCTACATGAACTTCCCCGCCGTCACCGGCGGCAAGGGCGACCCGATGAACACCTTCGGCAACCCGGCGCAGTACGTGTCGATCTCCTCCAAGGCCACCCAGGCCCAGAAGGACATCGCCCTGGCCTTCTTCAAGGACGGTCTGCTGCAGGACAAGGAGGCCGAGGCCTACATCACCGAGGCCGGCGAGGTCCCCGTCGTCAAGGGCATCGACTCCAAGTTCGCCGGCATGGAGGACGAGGAGTGGCTGAAGTTCACCTACGACCTCGCCACCAACGCGCCGTCCTTCGCGCAGTCCTGGGACCAGGCGCTGTCCCCGACCGAGGCCGAGACCCTGCTGGACAACATCGAGAAGCTCTTCGGCCTCGCGATCACCCCGCAGGAGTTCGCCGCCAACATGAACGCGGCGATCGGCTCGTGAGCACGTCCGTGAGCACGGCCCCCAGCCCCGTCCCGGCGAAGGTCTCGTCGGCGGCCCACACGTCCACGGGCCGACTGGGCTGGCTGGTGCTGCCGGCGCTGCTGATCTTCGTCGCGTTCGCCGTCGTCCCGCTGATCGGGGTGTTCGTCCTCAGCTTCACCTCCTGGGACGGCATCGGGGCCATCTCCTTCACCGGCCTGACGAGCTGGAAGGCCGTGCTCACGGACCCCGGGCTCCCGCACGCGCTGTGGGTCACCTTCCTGGTGATCGTGCTGTCGTGGATCGCCCAGACGCCGCTGTCGATCCTGCTGGGCGTCTTCATCTCCGGTCACCAGAAGTACCGGGGGTTCCTGGCGGTCCTGTTCTTCCTGCCGCTGCTGCTGTCGGCCGCGGCGGTCTCCATCGCCTACAAGGCGCTGCTCGACCCGAACTTCGGGCTGGGCCCGGGCCTGAACCTGGCGATCCTCACCCAGGACTGGCTGGGCCGTGAGGCGCTGGCGATGGGCGTCGTGATCTTCATCATCGCCTGGCAGTGGATCCCGTTCCACTCGCTCATCTACCAAGGCGCGATCCGCCAGATCCCGGCCTCCATGTACGAGGCCGCGCAGATCGACGGCGCCGGGCGCGTGCGGCAGTTCTTCTCCATCACGCTGCCGCAGCTGAAGAACACGATGATCACGTCCTCCACCCTCATGATCGTGGGGTCGCTCACCACGTTCGACCTCATCTTCGTCCTCACCGGCGGCGGGCCGAACGACGCGACCCGCGCGCTCGCCCTGGACATGTACCTGACCGGTTTCCGGGCCAACCAGATGGGCCTGGCCTCGGCCATCGCCGTGATCCTCGTCGTCGTCGGCCTGATCCTGGCCCAGGTGCTGCAGCGCCTCGGCGGCAAGGAACGCAACTCCCAGCTGGAAGGGGCCTGACCGATGGCCACGCAAGCCGCCGCCCCCGCGGCCCGCACCGGCGGGTCCAGCTCCTCCGGCTCCCGGCGAGGCACGACCGAGCGCAAGAACTGGCTCGGCGGCGCCTTCGGCTGGCTCTGGCTCCTCATCGTGATGATCCCGATCTACTGGATCGTCATCACGAGCTTCAAGAGCTCCGCCGGCTACTTCGGCACCAACCCGCTGGTCCCGTCGTCCACCCCGACGCTGGACAACTACAAGCTGGTGCTCGAGAACGACTTCGCGCGCTACTTCATGAACTCCGTCATCGTGACGGTCGGGGCCACGATCCCCGCGGTGCTCGTCTCGTTCATGGCCGCGTTCGCGATCGTCCGCGGCTCCGGCCGGTGGCTCAGGGCCGTCAACGCCGTGTTCCTCATGGGCCTGGCGATCCCGCTGCAGGCGACGATCATCCCGATCTACCTGATCATCATCAGGGCCGGGATGTACAACTCCCTCGGCGCGCTCATCCTGCCCTCGATCGCCTTCGCCATCCCGCTGACCGTCCTCATCCTGTCCAACTTCGTCCGCGACGTCCCGAACGAGCTGTTCGAGGCCATGCGGATGGACGGCTCCAGCGAGTGGGGCACCATGTGGCGCCTGGCGTTCCCGCTGACCCGCCCCGCGCTGGTCACGGTGACGATCTACCAGGGCCTGCAGATCTGGAACGGCTTCCTGCTCCCGCTGATCCTCACCGACCGGGCCGACCTGCGCGTCCTGCCGCTGGCGCTGTGGACCTTCCAGGGGCAGTACAGCGTCAACATCCCGGCGGTCCTGGCCTCGGTCGTCCTGACCACGCTGCCGATCCTCGTGCTCTACGTCGTCGGTCGCCGGCAGCTGCTGTCCGGTCTCACCGCCGGTTTCTCCAAGTGATCGAAAGGGTTCCGCTGTGACTCGCCAGGCGCTCGTCGTCCGCGGGGGCTGGGACGGGCACTCGCCCGTCGAGGCCACCGAGCTGTTCATCCCGCACTTGGAGGCCAACGGCTTCACCGTGCGGGTCGAGGACCTCGGGACCGACTTCGGTCCCTCCTCGACCGCCACGCCGAAGGTCTACACCGACGCCGAGTACCTGGCCACGGTCGACCTCATCGTGCAGTGCAACACCATGAACACCATCGAGAAGGAGGAGTTCGAGGGGCTGCGCACGGCCGTCGAGAACGGCACCGGCTTCGCCGGGTGGCACGGCGGCATCGCCGACTCCTACCGCTCGAACTCCGACTACCTGACCCTGGTCGGCGGGCAGTTCGGCTGCCACCCGGGCAAGCACCCCGACGAGCGCGAGGGCGGGCCGCAGGACAACTACGTGCCCTACCGCGTGAACATGGCCCCGGCGGCGGCCTCGCACCCGATCACCGAGGGCATCGAGGACTTCGACCTCGTCACCGAGCAGTACTGGGTGCTGTCCGACGACTACGTCGACGTCCTGGCCACGACCACCCAGGCCGTGCGCGAGTGGGACCCGTGGAACCGCCCGGTGACCTCGCCGGCGATCTGGACGCGGCAGTGGGGCAAGGGGCGGATCTTCGTCGCCACCCCCGGCCACGACCCGGCCACGCTGAAGAACGAGAACGTCAAGACGATCGTGGAGAGGGGCCTGCTGTGGGCAGCCCGATGAAGGTCGGCGTCGTCGGCGCCGGGGTCATCTCGGCGCAGTACTCGGCGGCGCTGAAGCGGCTGCCGCAGCTGCAGATCACCGCCGTCAGCGACTTCGTGCCCGAACGGGCGCAGGCGCTGGCCGACGAGCACGGCGCGCAGGTGCTGTCGCTGGCCGAGCTGCTGGCCTCCCCGGACGTGGACGTCGTCCTGAACCTGACGCTGCCGCGCACGCACGCCGAGGTCGCGCTGGCCGCGATCGCCGCGGGCAAGCACGTGTACGGCGAGAAGCCGCTGGCCATGACCGTCGCGGAGGGTCGCGACGTGGTGAAGGCCGCGGCGGCAGCGGGCCTGCGGGTCGGCTGCGCGCCGGACACCGTGCTCGGCACCGGGATCCAGACCGCCCGCGCCCTGGTGGACGCCGGGCAGATCGGCACCCCGCACTCGGCGACGGCGTTCATGACCACGCCCGGTCACGAGCGCTGGCACCCGCAGCCGGACTTCTACTACCAGCCCGGCGGCGGTCCGCTGCTGGACATGGGGCCGTACTACCTGACCTCGCTGGTGCACCTGCTCGGCCCGGTCACCCGCGTCGTCGGCGCCTCGACGCGGCCCTCGACCGAGCGCACCATCGGCTCCGGGCCGCGCGCCGGGGAGTCGTTCGGCGTCACGATCGACACCCACATCACCGGGATCCTCGAGCACGCCTCGGGGGCGCTGTCGACGCTGATCATGAGCTTCGACACCTGGGCCGCGCGGCTGCCGCGCATCGAGGTGCACGGCACCGGCGGTTCGCTGTCCGTGCCGGACCCCAACATGTTCGAGGGCACGGTGGAGCTCTTCTCCGCCGCGACCGCGCCGGCCCCCGGCCCGGACGTCGACCCCGCGGCGAACTGGGCGGACGCCGGCGTCACCGCCGGGTTCGTCGACTCCGGTCGCGGGTACGGCCTGGCCGACCTCGCCCTGGCGGTCGAGGCCGGTCGTCAGCACCGCGCGAACGACGAGGTCGCCCTGCACGTCCTGGAGATCATGGAGTCGGTGCAGCAGGCGGCGGACGGGCACACCTCGGTGACGCTGACCACCACCTGCGAGCGGCCCGAGGCCATCACGACGGCGGTCGACCTCACCGCCTGAGACAGCGCTCCCGCGCGGTCCGCGGAGCTCGTGCGCGGCGTCCCCCGTCCCGGGGGGGCGCCGCGCACTCGCGTGGTGGCCCGGTCGTCCGGGCCGCGCGAGGGGTCCGCGCGAGGCGTCAGGCGTCGTCCAGGCACAGGCAGAACGGGTGCCCGGCGGGGTCGGTGTAGACGCGCCACCCCCGGTGCTGCGCGTCGTCCTCGACGAGCGTGCCGCCCAGGGCCAGCACCCGCGGCTCGGTGCTCGCGAAGTCGGCGACGTACAGGTCCAGGTGCGCCTGCTGGGGGACGTCGCCGGCGGGCCACGTCGGCGCGACGTGGCCGGGGGCGAGCTGGAAGTCCAGCCGCCCGCCGCCCTCCCCGCGCAGCGTCACCCACTCCTCGTCGGAGCCGGGGTCTACCTCCCAGCCCAGCAGGCCGCCGTAGAAGGCGGCCAGGCCGCGGGGGTCGGGGGTGTCCAGGGCGACGGTGCCGAAGCGGATCCCGGTGTGCTCAGCCACGCCCCGAGACTGCCGCCCGCCGTGCCAGTCTGTCCACACCTCCCGGCCCGCACCTCACACCCGGTGCCCCCGGGACGTTGGCAGGGTGTGGGAGAGACGGTGGAACCCTTCGAGCGGGTCGTCCAGGAGCACGGGCGGGTCGTCCTGCGGGTCTGCCGCGCCGTCGTCGGCGAGGACGCCGCGCAGGACGCGTGGTCGGAGACGTTCCTGGCGGCCCTGGTCGCCTACCCGCGGCTGCGGCCGGGCAGCGACGTGCGCGCCTGGCTCGTCACCATCGCCCACCGCAAGGCCGTGGACCTCCTGCGCGCCCAGGCCCGCCGCCCCGTCCCGGTGGCCGAACCGCCCCCGGTGACGACCGGCGAGCACCCCGGCGACGGGCGCCAGGACCTGTGGGCGGCGGTCGCCGCGCTGCCCGGCAAGCAACGCCTGTGCGTGGCCTACCACCACTTCGCCGGGCTGCCCCACGCCGAGGTCGCCGCCCTCGTCGGGGGCACCCCGGCCGCAGCCCGTCGGGCGGCGGCCGACGGCATCGCGACCCTGCGGCGCACCTGGAAGGACGCATCGTGAACGGACGCATCGTGAACGACGGCACCCCCCGCCCCGCCCCCTGCGACGCCGGCGAGCCGGACGGCTGGGCGGTCGAACCCGGCGACAGCCCCGTGGAGGAGCAGCTGCACGCCCACCTGCACGCCGTCCTGGAGCAGCGGGCCGCGCAGGCCGGCGTCCTGGACGTCGCCTACCGCACCGTCGACTCCCCGCTGGGCCCCCTCCTGCTCGCCGCGACCGAGGTGGGTCTGGTCCGCGTCGCCTTCGAGCGGCAGGGCCACGACGAGGCGCTGGAGGAACTGGCGCGCGCGGTCAGCCCGCGGGTGCTGCGCGCACCGGCCCGGCTGGACCGGACGGCGCGCGAGCTCGAGGAGTACTTCGACGGCGATCGCACCGGTTTCGACGTCCCCGTGGACCTCGCCCTCGCCGCGGGGTTCCGGCGCGCCGTCCTCGACGTGCTGCGCCGCATCGGTTTCGGCGCGACCCTCAGCTACGCCGGGGTGGCGCGGGAGGCCGGCAGCCCGCGGGCCGTGCGGGCCGTGGGCACCGCCTGCGCCCGCAACCCGGTCCCGCTGGTCGTGCCCTGCCACCGCGTCGTGCGCAGCGACGGCAGCGTCGGGGAGTACGCCGGTGGCCCGGAGGCCAAGCGGCTGTTGCTCACCCTGGAGCGACGGGCCAAGGTGGGGGAGTGAACCGCCTGGACGTCCTCACCCCCGCCGTCCCCGACGTCGACGTCGCCCGCCGGTTCTCCCTCGACGGCCTCCGGCTCGAACTGCTTCAGGACCCCGCGGGGGTGCGGTGGGAGATCGCCCTCGACCCGGGCCCGGTGGTCGACGCCGGCGGCGCCCTCCACCTGCGGGAGACCGCGTGAGGTGGGTCGTCCTGCTGCGCGGGGTGAACGTCAACGGCATCGGCATCCGCTCCGCCGCGCTGTCGGCGTGCCTGCAACGGGCCGGCTTCACCGGGGTCCGGTCGGTGCTGGCCAGCGGCAACGTCGCGGTCGACGCCCCGGACGACCTGACGGCGCCCGACGTGCGGGCCCGCGCGGAGGCCGCGCTGCGCGAGGGCTTCGGGTACGACGCGTGGGTCGTCGTGCTCACCCCCGCCCGGCTGGCCGAGATCGCCGCCGGGTACCCGTTCGCGCGCGACGACGAGCACTGGCAGCCGTACTGCGTGTTCACCTCCGAGCCGGGACGGCTGGCCGAACTGGCCGGCGCCCACGTCCCGAACGAGGTGGAGGAGGTGCAGCCGGGCGGGGACGACGTCCTGTACTGGCGCTGCCCGAAGGGGGCGAGCACCGACACCCCGTTCGCGAAGCTGTCCGCCGCCGCGCGGTGGAAACCCTCCACCACGACCCGCAACCTGCGCACGGTGGACCGGCTCCTCGCCGTCGCCGGACGGGACTGACGCGGTGGCCGTCGACCCCGACGACCCGTACTCCGGGCTGCGCAACGAGACCCCCACCGAGCGGCTGGACCGGAACTGGGCCGAACTCCTCCAGGAACTGCGCGTCGTGCAGACCGGCGTGCAGCTGCTCACGGGTTTCCTGCTGACCCTGCCGTTCCAGGCGAGGTTCGAGGAGCTCGACCGCTACCAGCAGAGCGTGTACGTGGTCGTCCTGCTGCTCGCGGTGAGCGCCCTGGTCCTGTTCATCGCCCCCGTGGGGTACCACCGGGCCCTGTTCCAGCAGCGCTCGAAGGCGCGGCTGGTCGCGGTCGGCTCGCGGTTCACGAAGGCGGGCCTGGCGACGGTGGGGCTCGTCGTCTCCGGCGGGGTCCTGCTCGTCGTCGACGTCGTCGTCGGCCGCGTCGGGGGCTGGGTGGCCGGCGGCGGGGTCGCCGCGCTCATCGCGGTCTGCTGGTACGCGCTGCCGCGCCGGGCGCTGCGGCAGGTCCGGGCCGGGCGCCGGGACGCCGAGCGGGGCGAGGACCGCTGACGCGCGGCGGTCACGACCGCACGTCCTGCGGCGCCGCCGCGGGGACCGGCAGCAGCCGGCGCTGCACGCGCGCGCTCAGCGCTTCCAGCGGCCCCGCGCGCCCGGTGCGGGCCAGCGCGTGCGCGAACACCACCACGCAGCCGGCGACGACGGCGAACACGACGGCCGTGACCGCGGCCCGGTGCTCCGGGCCGAAGCGCGTCGCCAGCCCCAGGCCCCAGCCGTAGCACAGGGCCGAGGCCAGCAGGTTCTGCAGGACGTAGCAGGACAGGGCGGTGCGGCCGACCTCGGCGAACCGGCGGCCCACCCACCGCGGCCGGGAACGGGTGTGGACCTGCACGACCAGGGCCAGCACCCCCAGGGCCACCAGCACCGCCGAGCCGTACCGGGTCAGGAGCACCCCGAAACCGCCGCCCGCGACGAGGAACACCGCTTCCAGGACGAGACCGAGCACGCCCAGACCCATCAGGCGGCGGCGGAACCGGACCCGTTCGGGGTCCAGCAGACCGCACCGCACGAGTTCGGCGCCCAGGACGAACGAGGCCGTCGACAGCAGCAGCAGGCCCACGGGTTCGGCGCGGAACACCGCGAGGTGGTCCAGCCGGAACAGCACCAGGTCCGTGAACGACCCGTCGGCGTACGGGGTCCGCAGGTCCCCGCCCGCACCGGCGCCCAGTGGGGCCCGGTTCAACGCGACCACCAGGGCGGTCAGCGCGACGGCGTGGACGGTGAGCAGGACGACGAGCACGCGGCGGCGGCTGCGGTCGGGCCGGGCCAGCACCGGGGCCGCCAGCAGCGCGGCGACCGCGTACCCCATGAGGACGTCGAACTCGGCGATGAGCAGGAAGTGCACGCTCGCCTCGGCGAACAGCACCCCCGCCCGCACCCGGTGCGCCCGGTTCCAGGACACCCCGCGCCGCAGCGCCGAGCGGCGCTGCAGCTCCAACCCCACCCCGAACAGCAGGCTGAGCAGCGCCAGCGACTTGCCCAGCGGCAGCGCCTGGGCCAGCGCCGACCCCACCCCGCCGGCCACCGGGGCCAGCGCGGTGCCGAGCAGCCCGTCGGGGTGGGTGAACACCCACACGTTCGTCGCGAAGGTCCCCAGGATCGCCAGGCCCCGGGCGATGTCGAGCGATGCGTCGCGTCCCACCCGGCCAGGGTGGCGCCGGCCGGGCGCCGTCCGCGTCGGCCGGAGGAGGACGTCGGGCCTACTCCGGACGGTGTACGTGCCGGCGCACGGCGCGGGCCGCGGCCCCCACCGTCTCCCGCACGCCCTCCACGACGATCCCGCGGGCCGCGGGGTCCCCGCGCAGCTGCGACGTCGCGGTCTTGACGACCTGGTCGAGGCTGACGTGCGGCGGGATCATCGGGACGTGCGGGTCGACGACGGCGTCCAGCACGAACGGCCGGTCCGCGGCCATGGCCTCGTCGAGGACGTCGTCGAGGTCCTCGGGGCCGTCGACGCGCCGACCGGCCAGGCCGAGGAGCCCGGCCCACCCGGCGTACGGGACGTCCGGCACGTCCATCGCGGCGGCGAACGGCACCTCGCCCTGCATCGCGCGGGCCTCCCACGCCACGAACGACAGGTCGCGGTTGTTCAGGACCAGCACCACGAACCGCGGGTCGGCCCACGTCCGCCACCGCTGGGCGACCGTGACCAGTTCGGACAGGCCGTTCATCTGCATCGCCCCGTCGCCGAGCAGCGCCAGGACGGGACGGTCGGGGTGGGCCTGCTTGGCGGCCAGCGCGTACGGCAGCCCGCCGCCCATCGACAGCAGGGTCCCCGACAGCGAGGCCGTCATGCCGGGCCGCAGGTCCAGGTCGCGGGCGAACCAGCTCGTCGCGGTGCCGCAGTCGACGGCGACCTGGTGGTCGTCGGCGAGGCGGTCCGACAGCCCGCGGACCACCAGTTCGGGGTTCAGCGGGTCGGCCTGCGCCCGGACCCGCTCGGCGCTCCAGGCGTCCCACGCGGAGTTCCACCGGGCGATGTCGCGGCGCCAGCCGGGGTCGGGTTCGGCGCCGTCGAGCAGCGGCAGCAGCGCCTGCAGGGTCAGCCGCGCGTCCCCCACGAGGTTGACCTCGGTGGGGTAGCGCAGACCGCACCGGGTGCCGTCGACGTCGATCTGCACGGCCCGGGCCGCACCGGCCTCCGGGTAGTACTCCGAGTACGGCATCGTCGTGCCGACCAGCAGCAGGGTGTCGCACCCCTGCATGAGCTCGTAGCTGGGGCGGGTGCCGAGCAGGCCGATGGCCCCGGTCACCCAGTCGAGCCGGTCGTCCAGGACCGCCTTGCCCAGCAACGCCTTCGCGACGCCCGCACCGAGGGCGTCGGCGACGGCGGTCAGTTCCGCGGTGGCGCCCAGGGCCCCGGCCCCGGCGAGGATCGCGACCTTGCGGCCCGAGCGCAGGACCTCGGCGGCCTGCGCCAGCGCCTCCGGGCGCGGGATCCCCGGCAGGGAGCCGGGGACGGCGGAGGTGTGGGTGAAACCGTGCCCGTGCGGGACCTCGGTCACGGCGTCGGCGTCCTGCACGTCGCTGGGCAGCACCACGGCCGTCACGGTGCGCCGCTCGGTCGCGGTCCGCGCCGCGCGGTCGATCGCGTGCTGGACCTGGGTGGGGTCGGTGACCTGGAACACGAACTCCCCGGCGACGTCGCCGTACAGCCGGACGAGGTCGAGCTCCTGGTAGTAACCCGTCCCCAGGGCGTTCGTCGCGGTCTGCCCCAGCAGCGCCACCACCGGGACGTGGTCGAGCTTGGCGTCGTACAGGCCGTTGAGGACGTGCACGGCGCCGGGACCGGAGGTCACCACGGCCACGCCCAGCGGGGAACCGCCGAACTTCACGTCGGCGGTGGCGGCGAACCCGGCGGTCTCCTCGTGCCGGACCTGGACGAACTCCGCCTCACCGGCCTCGACGGCCCGGCCGATCGCGGAGATCACCCCGCCGATGCCGTCACCGGGGTAGCCGTAGAAGCGCCGGGCGCCCCACTGCGCCAGACGCGCGACGACGTGGTCACCGACCGTGGGAGAACTCATGCCCCCAGCGTCGGCGCCACGTCGTCGTCGTGCACCCGGGAACTGCACCCGGGAACTGCCCCCGGGAACGTCGTGCCCCGGGAACCGGGTCAGTCGGAGGGCATCCGGGTGTGGTGCTGCTCACCGAGCGGCTGGTCGCCGCTGCCGCTGCCGCCGCTGAACTTGTCCTTGACCGAACCGGCCACCGAACCGGCGGCGGCGCCGACCTTCTCCTGCGCCACCGAGCCGGCCTGCTTGGCCACGTCCCCGGCCTTGTCCTGCAGGTCGCCGACCGTGGCCTGCACCTTCGGGTTGCCCCACAGGCGGCCGACCGAGCTGCTGATCTGGTCGTAGCGCTCGCGTCCGGCGCGCGCGCCCAGCACGTAACCCGCTCCGGCCGCGGCCAGCAGCAGAACCTTGCCCATCATGGCTTCCTCCTCCGCTTCGGGTTCTCGCTCTGCGCCAACTCTGGCAGCGCGGGCCCGGGCGCGCTCGTCAGGAACGGCGCCGCAGGGCGTCCACCAGGGCGTCGACGTCCCCGGCGGTGGTGTCGAGGTGGCCGCTGACGCGCAGCGCCGGGGCGGTCATCTCCGCGGGCGCGCGTTCGACGCCGGCGCAGGTGGTGACGATGCCGTCGGTGGCGATGAGGTCGGCGCGCAGCGCGGCGACGTCGAGGGGCCGGCGGGGTCGCAGGGTGACGATCGCGCTGGGTTCGTCCAGCGGTTCGACGACGTCCCAGGTCCCCTCGAGCCCGGCGGCCAGCCGGTGGCGGGTGGCGGCCCCGACGGCGGCGAGCCCGGCGTGCACGGCCGCCGGCCCGAGCTCGACGTGCCCGGCCAGGGCGGCCGCGAACCCCAGGCGCCCGGCGATCGCCGCCTCGGCCTGCTCCAGACCGGCGGTGCGGCCGGCGAGGGCACCGCGAACGGCGACGAACCCGACGGCGCGGGGTCCGGCCAGCCACTTGCGGGAGGTGCCGTAGACGACGTCGGCGTCGCGGGCGGTGGTCGTGTCGAGGTGGCCGAAGGCCTGCGCGGCGTCGACGACGACGGGCACCCCCGCCGCGCGGCAGACGGCCACGACCTCGGCCAGCGGCTGCACGGTGCCCACGTGCGAGCCCAGGGCGGTCAGGTGGACCAGGTCGGGCCGCTGCCGGGCCAGGGAGCCGGCGAACGCCTGCGGGTCCCAGCGGTGCGGTCCGGCGACGGCGGTGGTGCCGATGCCGAGCTGCCGCACGACGGCGAGGTTGGGCCCGTACTCCCCGGCGGGGTGGGTGACCATGACGGGCAGGCCGCCGGGCCAGTGCAGCAGGACTTGGCGCAGGGCGTCCTCGGCGCTGTGGACGAAGGCGACGACGCCCTCGCCGGCGCTCCAGCCGAGCAGGGCGCGGACCCGGTCGCGGGCGGTGTCCAGCACCGGCGCGGCCGCGGCGGCGGCCAGGTACCCGCCGCGCTCGGCCTCGGCGCGCAGGTGGGCGGTGACGGCGTCCAGCACGGCCCAGCTGCTGCGGCCGGCCGCGGCGGAGTCCAGGTGCACCTGGGCGCGCGGGGGACGGGTGCGGCGCCAGGTGGCGGTCAGGTCCCCGGCGAGGGGGGTGGGGTCGCTCACGTCCCCGATCCTGGCGCAGGCGTCAGGGCGTGGCGGGGGCGGTGGGAGCCGGGGCCGGGGCCGGGCGGGCGCGGTGGCGCAGGCGCGCCACGACCCCGGCCGACCACGCCACGGCCAGGAGCGCGGCGAGCGCCGCGGTCCCGTGCCGGGACTCGGTCACCGCCACGGCGGCGACCACGAGGAGGGCCAGGCTGACGACGACGTCGGCCACGGCCACCCAGCTGCGTCTGCGCGACCCGCTGTCCATCGCCCCACTGTAACCCTGTTTTCGGCGGACCGAACTTCGAACCGCGGACCGGTGGCGACCCCGGTCGCCGCCGGCGGGGTGGCAAGCTGAGGGCGTGCCCCGCGCCTCGACGACCGCAGCGGCCACCCCCGCCGCGGAGGACTGCCTCAAGACCGTCTACGCCGCCGGGGAGTGGTCCGACGCCAAGATCACCCTCTCGATGCTCGCCGCGAGCATGGGGGTCTCCGCGTCCACCGCCTCCGAGGCCGTCCGCAAGCTCACCGACGCCGGGCTGCTGCGGCACGAGCGCTACGGCGGGGTGGAGCTGACCGACGACGGCCGCACCCGCGCGCTGGCCGTGGTGCGCCGGCACCGGCTGCTGGAGACGTTCCTCGTCGAGGAGCTCGGGTACTCGTGGGACGAGGTCCACGAGGAGGCCGAGGTGCTGGAGCACGTCGTGTCCGACCGGATGCTGGACCGGCTCGACGCCCGGCTCGGGCGCCCCGAGCGCGACCCGCACGGGGACCCCATCCCGCGCGCCGACGGCACCGTGCCGCAGCCCGGCGCGCACAGCCTGGCCGACGTCCCCGAGGGCGGGGTGGGCGTCGTCGCCCGCATCTCCGACGCCGACGCGGACGTCCTGCGCTACTTCGCCGACCTCGGCATCGGGCTCGACGTCCGGCTGGAGGTGGTGCAGCGCAGGGGCTTCGCCGGGACCACCGTCGTCCGCCTGGGCGGTGGGCGGGAGGTCGACCTGGGCGACCCCGCCGTGGCGGCCATCTGGGTCCTGCCGGTGCGGGAGGAGGCGTGAGCATCACGTACGACAGCCACGGCCGCCCGCAGGCCGAGAAGACCCGCGACGTGACGGTCGTCGGCAGCGTCAACGCCGACCTGGCGATCCGCCTGGCGCAGCTGCCGCCGGCGGGCCAGACGGTGCGCGGGTCCGACGCCGAGCGGGGCCTGGGGGGCAAGGGGGCCAACCAGGCCGTCGCGGCCGCCCGCCTGGGGCGGTCGGTGGCGATGGTCGGCGCGGTCGGCGACGACGACGAGGGCCGCGGGCTGCGGGAGCACCTGGCCCGGGAGGGCGTCGACGTGGAGCACGTCGCGGCCCTGGGCGTGCCCACGGGCGTCGCGGTCGTCCTCGTCCACGACGGGGAGTCCACGATCGTCCTGAGCCCGGGCGCCAACGACCACGTCGACGACGCCCGGGTGCGCGCGGCGGCGGGCACCGTCGCCTCGGCCCGGGCGGTGCTGCTGCAGTGCGAGGTGCCCGACGAGGCGCTGCTGGCCGCGGCCTCGCTGTGCACGGGGCTGCTGGTGCTGAACCCGGCCCCGGCGCGGGCGCTGCCGCCGCAGCTGCTGACCCGCGTGGACCTGCTGGTCCCGAACGCCGGGGAGCTGGCGGTCCTGGCCGGCGGCGAGGTGGCGACCGACGTGGACGGCCTGGTCGCCCAGGCCCGCGCGGTGCGGCCGTCGGGCACCACGGTCGTGACGCGCGGCGAGCGCGGTGCGCTCGTGGTGACGCCGGGCGGTCACGCCGAGGTCGCAGCGGTCCCGGCGCGGCTGGTGGACGCCACGGCGGCGGGGGACAGCTTCGTCGCGGCGCTCGTGGACGGCCTGCTCGACGGGCTCGGCCTGGTGGAGGCGGCGCGGTGGGCGGCCCGGGTGGCCGCGGTCGTCGTCAGCCGTCCTGGTGCGTCGGCCTCGGTTCCGCGCAAGGCTGAGGTCCCGCAGGAGCGCTGACGCTCCTCAGCAGCAGGAGGTCGCGGTGAGCGTCGGGTGGGGTTTCGTCGGTACCGGGGGGATCGCGGCCACGGTGGCGCGGGCGCTGGAGCTGGCGCCGGGGGGCCGGCTGGTGGCCGTGGCCTCGCGCGAGGTGGACCGGGCGGCGCGGTTCGCCGCGGACCACGCGGCCGGGGCGAACCCGTACGGCGACGTGCGGGAGATGCTGGCCGACCCGGCGGTGGACGCGGTGTACGTGGCGACCACCCACCCGCAGCACCACGCGCCGGCGAAGCAGGCGCTGCTGGCGGGCAAGGCGGTGCTGGTGGAGAAGCCGATGACGGTCAGCCTGGCCGCGACGCGGGACCTGCTGGACACCGCGGCCCGGCGCGGCGTCTTCTGCATGGAGGCGTACTGGACGCGGTTCCTGCCCGGGACGGTGGCCCTGCTGGAGCTGGTCGAGTCGGGCGGGATCGGGCCGGTCCGCGGGCTGCACGCCGACTTCGGGTTCCCGGCGCCGCCGTCGCTGACGCGCTTCCACGACCCGGCCGTCGGCGGCGGGTCGCTGTTCGACCTCGGCCCGTACCCGGTGGGGCTGGCGCTGACGCTGTTCGGGACGCCGGCCCGGGTGCGGGTCGCGGGGGTGCTCGCGCAGTCCGGGGTCGACGAGCAGGTGGCGCTGGCGCTGGACTGGCCCTCGGGGGCGAGCGCGGCGCTGTCGACGACGATGGTGGCGCGGACGCCGTCGCGGGCGTGGATCGAGGCCGGCGAGGCGTGGGTCGAGGTGGCCTCGCCGCTGCCGGCGGCGCCGGGCTTCACCGTCCACCGGCCGGCGGCCGGCGGCGGGGAGGAGGTCACCGTGCACGACCACGCCGTCGCCGACGGCCACCGGTTCATGCTGGAGCACGTCCACGAGTGCCTGGCCGCCGGGCTCACCACGAGCCCGCTGGTGACCCCGCGGTTCTCGCTGGACCTGGCGACGGTGTTCGAGGCGGCGGTGGAGGCGCTGGGGATCACCCGCGCGGCGGAGGTGGTCGCCGCCGGTTAGCGTCGGGCCCATGCCGTTGACCGGAGAGTACGAACCGAGCCCCGAAGCGTGGGTCCGCGACCAGGTGGAGCAGTACGAGTCCTCGGGTGGGACGGAGGGCACCGAGCTGCGGGGCATGCCCGTGGTCGTCCTGACGACGAAGGGCGCGAAGTCGGGCAAGCTGCGCAAGCAGGCGCTGATGCGCGTCGAGCACGAGGGCGACTACGCGGTGGTCGCGTCGCTGGGCGGGGCGCCCAAGCACCCCGTCTGGTACTACAACGTGAAGGCGCACCCGCTGGTGGAGCTGCAGGACGGGCCGGTGAAGCGGGACTACACCGCCCGCGAGGTCACCGGCGAGGAGCGGGAGCAGTGGTGGGAGCGGGCCGTCGCGGCCTACCCGGACTACGCCGACTACCAGCTCAAGACCGACCGGGTCATCCCGGTGTTCGTCCTGGAGGCCGCCGCGGCCGAGGACTGAGGAGCCTCTGACCTGCGGTGATGCAGCTCACCCGGACGGCCGTTGGGCCGTCCGGGTGACTTCGGTTCAGATCACGGCCGACGCTGCCTAACACTGGGAGTCACACAGGGAACACTGTGGGCAACCAACAGCGGTCAGACAGGAGACGACGATGCGACTTGGAACGGTGACTTCGGCCCCGGCGGTGCGCACCGCGTCCCGCGTCGACGGCCTCAGCGGCTCCGAATCCGTCACGCCGGTCCGCAGGATCACCCCGGAGTGGATCGACGAGGACCCGCTCGACGAGCTGACCCAGTCCGACCGGGCCCTGCTCGGCCACCTCTACGGCTTCGAGGACCTCGAGGCCGGCGCCGCCCCCGTCGCCTCGCTGGCCCGCGAGATCAACCGCGAGCGCGCCAGCGGCATGGTCTCCGAGCAGCGCGACCTCACCGCCGAGGACCTGCGCCGCATGATCGGCCGGCTCACCTTCACCGCGAAGGAGCCGGTGCCCGTGGAGGTCCAGCTGCGGCTCATGGTGATGCTCAACGGCTCCACCCAGGGACGCCTGGACGTCGTCCTGTGACGTCCTGAGGGACCTTCTGCGATCGTGGCGGGCGTGCGCCTCTTCCTCGTCCGTCACGGCCAGACCCGCTCCAACGTCGAGCACCTCCTCGACACCGCCGTCCCCGGCGCCGACCTCAGCGACCTCGGCCGCGAGCAGGCCGACGCCCTCGTGGGGACGCTGGCCGAACGCGGCATCGGGGCCCTGACCGCCTCCACGCTCGTCCGCACCCAGCAGACCGCCGCCCCGCTGGCCGCCCACCTCGGCCTCGACGTCGCCGTCGCCGACGGGCTGCGCGAGATCGAGGCCGGCGACCTGGAGATGCGCGGCGACGAGGCCTCCGTCGCCCGCTACCTCGACGTCGTCGCCGCCTGGCTGCGCGGCGAGCTCGACGTCGCCGAGCCCGGCGCCGAGGACGGCACCGCCTTCTTCGCCCGCTACGACGCCGCCGTCGACGACGCGGTCACCGCCGCCCGCGCCGCCGGCGTCGACACCCTCGCCCTCGTCAGCCACGGCGCCGCCATCCGCACCTGGGCCGGGACCCGCGTGCGCAACCTGACCACCGAGTACGTCATCGCCACCGGCCTGGCCAACACCGGCGTCGTCGAGCTCGTCGGCGACCCGGGGTCGGGCTGGACGTGCGTGAGCTGGATGGGCGCCGTCGTCGACGCCGAGCAGGCCGAGGTCGCCGGGCAGGGCCCGGCCGCCGAACCGGGGTCGGTGTTCTGAGCGTGGCCTACCCGGAGCTGCTGGGACGGGCGCGGGCGCTCACGACCGGACCCCGGCGGGTCCTCGGCCTCGTCGGCGCCCCCGGCGCCGGCAAGTCCACCCTCGCCGCCCGGCTGGCCGCCGACCTCGGCCCCCGCGCGGCCGTCGTCGTCCCCCTCGACGGGTTCCACCTCGCCGACGTCGTCCTGGCCGCCCTCGGCCGGCGCGACCGCAAGGGCGCCCCCGACACCTTCGACGCCGGCGGCTACGTCGCGCTGCTGCGCCGGCTGCGCTCGGGGGAGGAGGACGTCGTGTACGCCCCGCAGTTCCGCCGCGACCTGGAGGAACCCGTCGGCTCCGCGCTGCCCGTGCCGCGGGAGGTGCCGCTCGTCATCACCGAGGGCAACTACCTGCTGCTGCGCGAGGGCCCCTGGGCGGCGCTGGAGGGGCTCCTCGACGAGTGCTGGTACCTGCGCCCGGACGAGGCGGTGCGCCACGCCCGGCTCATCGCCCGCCACGAGGCCTTCGGCAAGGACCCCGCCGCCGCCCGCGCGTGGGCGCTGGGCAGCGACGAGGCGAACGCCGCCGTGATCGCCGCGAGCCGCGCGCGCGCCGACCTCGTCGTCGACCCCGCCGACCTGCCCGGCTGAGACCGGGAGCCGAACCTCTGGCGCGACTGTGCGGTTCCTGAGAAGGTGCCGCCCATGCGAGGTCGCAGCGTTGCCGCCCTGGTCTTCTCCACCGTCCTGACGACCGGCCTGACGACGGGGCTCGCCGGCCCCGCCCACGCCCGGACCGCCACCGACCCGGTCCCCACCGACCGCACCCCCGTCGCCACCGGCTTCGGCGGCGCCGTCGCCAGCGTCGACCCCGACGCCACCGCCATCGGCCTGGACGTCCTGCGCCGCGGCGGCAACGCCGTCGACGCCGCCGTCGCCACGGCCGCCGCCCTCGGCGTCACCGAGCCCTACTCCGCCGGCGTCGGCGGCGGCGGGTTCCTCGTCAGCTACGACGCCACCACGCAGCGGGTCACCACCATCGACGGCCGCGAGACCGCCCCCGCCGCGATGACCCCCGACGCCTTCCTCGGCCCCGACGGCACCCCCCGCCCGTTCGCGGACCTCGTGGGCTCGACCCTGTCCGTCGGCGTCCCCGGGACCCCCGCGACGTGGGAACGGGCGCTCGCCGAGCAGGGCACCATGACGCTCACCCAGGCGCTGTCGGGCGCCCGGTCGCTGGCCGAGCGGGGGTTCGTCGTCGACGAGGAGTTCCGCGAGCAGACCGTCGACAACGCCGAGCGGTTCCGCGACTTCTCCTCCACCGCCCAGCTGTTCCTGCCCGGCGGGAACGCCCCCGCGGTCGGGTCGGTGTTCCGCAACCCCGACCTCGCCCGGACCTACCAGGTCCTCGGCGAGCAGGGCGCCGGCGCGTTCTACGGCGGCGAGCTCGGCCGCGCCGTCGTCGACACCGTCGCCGCCCCGCCCGTCGCCGACGGGGTGGGCCGCGAGGTGCTGCGCGGGCGGATGACCCTGGACGACCTGCTGGCCTACCGCGCGCCGGACCGCGAACCCACCCGGGTCGTGCACGACAGCGCCTCGGGCACCGTCGAGGTCTACGGGATGGGCGCCCCCAGCAGCGGCGGCACCACCGTCGGGGAGGCCCTCAACGTCCTCGACGCCCTCGACGCCCGGCTCGGGACCACCACCGACCCCGTCGTCTCCGAGCACCGCAAGCTCGAGGCGGCCGCCCTCGCGTTCGCCGACCGCAACCGGTTCGTCGGCGACCCCGACGTCCAGGACGTCCCGCAGCAGCGGCTGCTGTCGCCGGAGTTCGCCGCCCAGCGGGCCTGCCCGGTCACCGACGACGCCGTCCTGCCGCGCCCGGTGGCCCCCGAGGTCGGCTGCGACGCGACGGCCCCCGGCGACCCCGAGCCCCGCGAGGGGCAGTCCACCACGCACCTGGTGACCGCCGACGCCGCCGGGAACGTCGTCTCCTACACCCTCACCATCGAGCAGACCGGCGGGTCCGGGATCGTCGTCCCGGGCCGGGGCTTCCTGCTGAACAACGAGCTCACCGACTTCAACGCCGCCCCCGCCGTCGCCGGGCAACCCGACCCGAACCTGCCCGGCCCCGGCAAGCGCCCCCGCTCCTCGATGTCGCCGACCATCGTGCTCGCCGACGGCCGCCCCCTGCTGGCCGCCGGGTCGCCCGGCGGGGCCACGATCATCGGCACCACCCTGGGGATCCTCGCCGACCGCCTCGACCGCGGCGTGCCGCTGCCCGAGGCCGTCGCCGCGCCCCGCGTCTCGGAGCAGAACGGGACCGCCACCTCCGCCGAGACCGCCTACGTCGAGTCCGAGCGTGGGCAGGCGCTCGCCGCGCTCGGGCACGTGTTCCGGCCCGTGGAGGAGATCGGGGCGGCGGCCGCGCTGGAGTTCCTGCCCGACGGGCGGGTGCAGGCCGTGGCCGAGCCCGTGCGGCGCGGCGGCGGGTCCGCCGGGGTCGTCCACCCCGCACCCGACCCCGCGCCCTGACGGCGCCCTGACAGCGCCCGGACCGGTCGGGGACGGCTCTCACCGTCTTCACAGGACCCGACCGGTCCGGACGCAACGCGCGGGAGCCCCCGTGCGTCCAACGGGTGGAAGAGCAGGACGCACGACACCGGAGGTCGGACCGACATGAACCGCCGCACCACGCTCGCCCTGACCGCAGCGGCCGCTCCCGCCCTCGCCCTGGGCCTGGCCGCCTCGACCGCCAGCGCCGACCCCGCCGCCGGGGCCCCGCCGCAGACCGTCCAGGCCGTCACCACGGCCGTCACCACGAGCCCGGCGACGGCCGCCGTCCCCGCCGACGGGTACGCCGTCACCGACGTCCGGGTGACCGGGGACGTGGCCGCGGCCACCCTCGAACCGGCCGACCCCGCCGCCCTCGACCCCGCCACCGCCGTCCTGCGCCTCGACGGCGGCACGTGGACCGTCGTCGACCTCGGCACCGCCGGCGTCGGCTGCGACCTGCTCACCCCGGCCCAGCAGGCCGGGCTCGCCCTGACCTGCTGACCGGACCGGGCCGCGTGCGGGCCCGGTGACAGCCGGTAGCGTCGGCGCGTGTTCACGCGCGCGACCCCCGGCCGTTGGCGCACCCGGCTGGCGGAGATCGTCGCCGGTGACGTCCCCTCGCCCGAGCTCCCCGTCGAGGGCGGCCCGACGCGGGCAGAGGCGCTCGAGGCCCTCGAGGCCCTGGCCCGGATGGCCGAGGCCCTGCTGTCCGCCGGCGCCTCGGCCGCCGACGTGACCGCCCTGACCCTGCGGGCCGCCGCCGGCGCCGGGCTGCTGCACACCCAGGTCGACATCAACTACACCGCCGTCATCGTCTCCACCGCCGGCACCGACCGCGTCCCCCTCACCTCGGTGCGCGTCGTCAAGGTGCGCGCCAGCGACTACTCCCGGCTCGCCGCGCTCTACGAGCTCGCCCACGCCGCCGGCGACGGCCTGCCCCCCGCCGAGATCGACACCCGGCTGCGGCGGCTGCTGTCCCAGCGCCGCCCCTACCGGCCGTGGGTCTCCGCCGCCGGCAGCGTCGGTCTGGCCGCCTCGGTCGCCGTCACCCTCGGCGGCACCGTCGCCGTCGCCGTGGCCGCCGCCCTCGTCACCTGCCTGCTGCAGGTCGTGCTGTCCTCGCTCAACCGCCGCGGGCTGCCCGCCTTCTTCCAGCAGGTCGCCGGGGCCGCGATCGCCACCGCCTGCGCCCTGGCCCTGCTCGTCACCGGCCCCCACCTGCCCGCGTGGGTCGGGGACCTGCCACCCTCCCTCGTCGTCGGGTCCGGCATCGTCGCGCTGCTCGCCGGGCTCTCCCTGGTCGGGTCCGCCGAGGACGCGATCTCCGGGTTCTACGTCACCGCCGGCGCCCGCGCCTTCGAGACCGTCCTGCTCACCACCGGCCTCGTGCTCGGCATCGCCGGGGTCCTCGACCTGGGCCAGCGCGCCGGCATCACCCTCTCCCTCAGCTTCTCGCCCGGGCAGCCGTACCCGCTGCTCGTCCAGGTCCTCGCCGGGGCCGTCGCCGCCTCGACCTGGGCGGTCTCCGGCTACGCCGGGTCCCGCGCGGTGCTGCTCGCCGCCCTCGCCGGCGCCACCGCCACCGCCACCGCCGGGGTCTGCGCGCAGCTGGGCCTGGGCCCGGCCGCCTCCGCCGGCGCCGCCGCCCTGCTCGTGGGGTTCCTCGCCGAGGGCACCGCGTGGCGCTGGAACGTGCCCGGCCTCGTGGTGTCCGTCTGCGGCATCGTCCCGCTGCTGCCCGGGCTGGCCATCTACCGGGCGATCTTCTCCCTCGTCGGCGGCGGCACCTCCGCCGGCCTCGCCCAGCTCGTCACCGCCTTCGGCACCGCGCTGGCGCTGGCCGCCGGCGTCGCCCTGGGGGAGTTCTGCTCCCAGCCGCTGCGCCGGGAGTTCGACCGCATCGAGCAGCGGGTGCGGCGCCGCTCCCTCAACCGGCAGTTCTGAGGACCGCCCTCCCGGGCGGCGCCCGCCGCGCGGTCGTGTCGCAGGGGTCGGGTAGGAAGGGCACCGTGCTCCACGTCCACCGCTCCGAGAGCCCGGCCGCTCTCGTCGCCGGCCTCGCCGACGTCCTGCGCCGGCCCGCCGCCGGCGCCGACCCGTTCACCCCCGACGTCCTGGCCGTCGGGGCCCGCGGGACCGAGCGCTGGATCGCGCAACGGCTCTCGCACCACCTCGGCGCCGGACCCGGCGGCGACGACGGCATCTGCGCGCGGGTCGAGACCCCCTCCCCGGCGCAGCTGCTCGACGGCGTGGTGGCCGACGTCCTGGCCCGGACCCGGCCCGAGGTGGCCGGCGCCGTCGACCGGTGGGCCCCGGACGCGCTGACCTGGCACGTGCTGGAGGTCCTCGACGGGATCGCCCCCGCCGACGGGCCGGCCCCCGACCCGCGCCCGGAGTTCGCCGTCCTGCGCCACCACCTGCGCGCGGTCGAGGGCGAGGACGTCCCCCGGGTCCGGCGGACCGCGGCCGCGGCCCGGCTCGCGGGCCTGTTCGCCCGCTACGGCGCGGCCCGCCCGGCGCTGCTGGCCGACTGGGCCGCGGGCGGGCGCGAGGTCCCCGACGACCTGCGCTGGCAGCCGGAGGTGTTCCGCGCCGTCCGCGAGCACGTCGGCCTGCCCGCCCCCGCCGAGCTGCTCGACGACGTCTGCTCGGCGCTGCGGGCCGACCCGTCCCTGACCGGTCTGGGCGGGCGGTTCGGGGTGTTCGTCGTGACCCGCCTGGCCCACGCCCGGCTGCGCGTGCTGGCCGCCCTCGCCGAGCACCGCGAGGTGCACCTGTTCCTCCAGCACCCCAGCCCCGCCCTGTGGGCGCGCGGCACCGCCCCCGACGGGCTGCGGCGCGCCCCGCACGCCGAGCGCGCCCAGGCGCAGGTGCGCCACCCGCTGCTGCTGTCGCTCTCGCGCGACGTGCGGGAGCTGCAGGCGCGGCTGCTGGAGGCCGCGCCCGGGTTCGTGGACGTCCACCACCCCGCGCCCGCCCCGCCCCGCACCCTCCTGGGCCGGCTGCAGGACGCCCTGGCCCGCAACGAGGTGCCCGCCCCGGCGCCCCTGCCCGAGGACGACGCGTCCGTGCAGGTCCACGCCTGCCACGGCCGGGCCCGCCAGGTCGAGGTGCTGCGCGAGGTCGTCCTCGGCCTGCTCGACCGCGACCCGACCCTGCAGCCGAGGGACGTGCTCGTCATGTGCCCCGACGTGGAGACCTACGCCCCCCTCGTCCAGGCCGTCTTCTCCACCGACTCCCACCCCGGCGGGGCCCTGCGCGTCTCCGTCGCCGACCGCTCGGCCCTGCAGACCAACCCGCTGCTCGGGCTCGCCGCCCGGGTCCTCGTCCTGGCCCAGAGCCGGCTGACCGCCAGCGAGGTCCTCGACCTCGCCGGGACCGGCGCCGTCCGGCGCCGGTTCGACCTCGACGAGGAGGACCTCGAGCAGCTGCGCGAGTGGACCGTCGACGCCGGCGTGCACTGGGGGCTGTCCGCGCAGCACCGCTCGGCGTGGGCCCTCGGGCAGGTCGCCCAGGGCTCCTGGCGCGCCGGGCTGGACCGCCTCCTGATCGGCGTCGCCGTCGGCGGCGCCGGCGAGGACCACCTCGTCGGCGCCCCCGGCGCCCAGGTGGTCCCGCTGGCCGACGTCGAGTCCTCCCGCGTCGACCTCGCGGGCCGCTTCGCCGAGCTCCTCGACCGCCTCGACGCGACCGTGGCCCGGCTCGCCGGGCGGCGCAGCGTCGCCGCGTGGTGCGAGGTGCTGCTCGACGGCGTCCTCGACCTCGCCGACGTCACCCCCGACACCGCCTGGCAGGTCACCCAGCTGCGCCGCGAGCTGGGCGCCGTCGCCACCGACGCCGCCCGCGCCGGGACCGCCGAGGTCGGGCTCGCCGACGTCGCCGCCCTCGTCGCCGAGCGGTTCGCCGGACGGCCCCAGCGCGCGAACTTCCGCACCGGCGCCCTGACCGTCTGCACGCTCACCCCGATGCGCTCGGTCCCGCACCGCGTCGTGTGCCTGCTCGGCATGGACGACGGCGCGTTCCCGCGCGTCACCGCCCCCGACGCCGACGACGTCCTGGCCCGCGACCCCCACCTCGGCGACCGCGACCCCCGCAGCGAGGACCGCCAGGTGCTGCTCGACGCGATCTGCTCCGCGCGCGACACCCTCGTCGTCACCTACAGCGGCCGCGACGTCCGCACCGGCGCGCCGCTGCCGCCGGCCGTCCCGGTGGGCGAGGTCCTCGACAGCCTCGAGGCCGCGCACCCGGGGGCGCGCGGCCGCGTCGTCGTGCAGCACCCGCTGCAGCCCACCGACCCGAAGAACTTCACCCCCGGCGCCCTGGGGCGCCCCGGCGCGTTCAGCTACGACACCAGCGCCTACGCCGGGGCCCGCACCGGCACCGGCGAACCCGCCGCCCCGCCGCCGTTCCTACCCGCCGGGCTGCCGCCGGCACCCGCGGCCGACCTCGACCTGGACCAGCTCGTGCAGTTCTTCCAGCACCCCGCCAAGGGCTTCCTGCGGCAGCGCCTCGACATCGCCACCGCCACCCGTGAGGAGGAACCCGACGACGCCCTGCCCGTCGAGCTCGACGCCCTGCGCAAGTGGGCGGTGGGGGACCGGGCCCTGACCGCGCGGCTGCGCGGCACCCCGCCCGCCGACATCACCCGCCTGGAGACCGCCCGCGGCGACCTGCCGCCCGGGGCGCTGGGGGACCGCGTGCTGCGCGAGGTCGGCCCCGTGGTCGACGCGATCGCCACCGTCGCCGCCGAGTTCGGCCCCGCCCCGGGCGACCCGGTGCCCCGCTCCGTCGACGTCGAGCTCGACCTCGACGTCCCCGGCGCCGGGCCGGTCCGGCTCACCGGCAACGTGCGCGGCGTGCGGCCCGTCCGGCCCGGCGGCCGCGCCACCGGCGAGGTCGCCGTCACCACCACCTACTCCCGGGTCAAGGCCAAGCAGACCGTGCGCGCCTGGATCGAGCTGCTCGCCCTGTCCGCCGCCCACCCCGCCACGGACTTCCGCGCCGCCGTCGTCGGCCGCGGCGCGCAGGGCACCGTCGCGGTGGTGACCCTCGGCCCCGTCCCCGCCGACCTCGCCCGCGGCGCCCTCACCGACCTGCTGGAGCTGCGCTCCCACGGCCTGCGGACCCCGCTGCCGCTGCCCGTGGAGACCGCCATGGCCTACGCCCTCGCCGCCTGGGGCGGCCGGCCCGCGCCCGCCCGCCGCCGCGCCGCCGAGCAGGCGTGGGTCTCGGGCTGGTCCTTCCCCAAGGAGGACGCCGACGAGGAGAACGTGACCGTCTGGGGCGCCGGGGCCGGCGTGGACACCCTGCTCGACTGGTCGCCGCCGCCGGGCTGGCCCCCGGCCGCCCCGCCGACCTTCGACGCCGCCGTGCAGCGGCTCTGGGAACCGCTGCTGGGGACCTACCGGGCGGAGGAGCGGTGAGCGCGCCCACCTTCGACCTGACCGGCCCCCTGCCCACGGGCACGACCGTCCTGGAGGCCAGCGCCGGGACCGGCAAGACGTACACCATCGCCGGGCTCGTCACCCGGTTCGTCGCCGAGGGCCGCGCCGCCGTCGAGGAGCTGCTCGTCGTCACCTTCGGCCGGGCCGCGACCGCCGAGCTGCGCGACCGCGTCCGCGAGCGCCTCGTCAGCACCCGCGACGCCCTGGCCGACCCCGAGGCCGCCCGCACCAGCCCCGACGCCGTCGTGCGCCACCTCGCCGCGGCCGACGTCGAGCGCCGCCGCGCCCGCCTCGGCACCGCCCTGGCCGGGTTCGACGCCGCCACCGTCGCGACCATCCACGAGTTCT
Organism: Kineococcus rugosus; assembly: GCF_050871975.1. Taxonomy (NCBI): domain Bacteria; kingdom Bacillati; phylum Actinomycetota; class Actinomycetes; order Kineosporiales; family Kineosporiaceae; genus Kineococcus; species Kineococcus rugosus. Next base: position 50,779 of record NZ_JBJLSJ010000018.1, read on the forward strand.
GCCGGCAGGTCCTCACCAGCCTCGGCACGGCCGCCGACGTCGACCCCACCGCCACCCTCGTCGAGGACGTCGACGACCTCGTCGAGGAGGTCTGCGACGACCTGTACGTGCGGTTCGCCGTCCGCGCCGGCGCCGACGCGCCGCCCTTCGACCGCGACGTCGCCCTGCGCATCGCCCGCGAGGCCGTCGGGCGCCCCGACGCGCGCATCGCCCCCCGGGGCACCGCGCCGAACACCCCCGAGGACCTGCGCGTCCGGTTCGCGCAGGGCGTCCGGCGCGAGGTCGCCGCCCGGATGCGCTCGCGCCGGGTCATGGGCTTCGACGACCTCCTGACCCGCCTGCGCGACGCCCTCACCGACCCCACCGCCGGCCCGACGGCCTGCGAACGCCTGCGGCGCAGGTACTCCGTCGTGCTCGTCGACGAGTTCCAGGACACCGACGCCGTGCAGTGGGACGTCCTGCGCACCGCCTTCCACGGCCAGGACCGCCCGCTGGTCCTCATCGGCGACCCCAAGCAGGCGATCTACGCCTTCCGCGGCGCCGACGTGGGCTCCTACCTCGACGCCGTCGCCGTCGCCGACGCCACCGCGACCCTCGGCACGAACTTCCGCAGCGACCCCGCCGTCCTGGAGGGGACGGCCCAGCTGCTGCGCGGCGCCGCCCTCGGCGACGAGCGGATCGTCGTGCACCCCGTGCGGGCCCACCACCCCCGGCCCGCGCTCGTCGGCCCGGACGGCGCGGCCGACCGGTCGCCCGTGCGGCTGCGGGTCCTGCGCCGCGACGGGCTGCCCGTCACCGCCCGCACCGGCGTCCCCGCCGTCGCCGACGTGCGCGCCGCCGTCGCGCGCGACACCGCCGACCAGGTCGTCGCCGTCCTCGGCGAGGGGCTGCGGGTCCGCCCCCACCGCGGGGGGGACGAGCGCGACCTCGCCGCCGGGGACGTCGCCGTCCTCGTCCGCACCGGCGCGCAGGCCGTCCTCGTCCAGGAGGAGCTGCGCCGGCGCAACGTGCCGTGCGTGCTGTCCCGCGGGCCCAGCGTCTTCGCCACCCCCGCCGCCCGGGAGTGGCTGTGGCTGCTGGAGGCGGTCGAGCAGCCGCACCGCGCACCCCGCGTGCGCCGCGCCGCCCTGACCAGCTTCGTGGGCCGCACCACCGCCGACCTCGACGCCGGCGGGGACCACGCCACCGACGACCTGTCCGTCCAGCTGCGCGAGTGGGGCGCCCTGCTGGCCGAGCGCGGGGTCGCGGCGACGTTCGCCGCGCTGAGCGAGCAGCACCGGCTGGCCGCCCGCCTGCTGGCCGTCGAGGGCGGCGAGCGCCGCCTCACCGACCTGCGGCACATCGCCGAGGTCCTGCACGGCGAGTCCGCGCTCAACCCCGGCGGCGGGGTGTCCAGCCTGTTGTCGTGGCTGCGGGGCCGGGTCGAGGAGGCCGCCGGCGACAACGACCGGGAGCGCTCGCGGCGCCTGGACACCGACCGCGCCGCCGTGCAGATCGCGACCGTGCACACCAGCAAGGGCCTGGAGTACGAGGTCGTCTGCGTCCCCTACGGCTGGGACTGCCCCGGCGGGGGGTCGTCCCGGGACCGGCTGCCCGTCGCGCACGTCCCCGACGGCGACGGTGGGGGCCCGGCGACCCGGGCCCTGCACGTCGGTGGCCCGGCCGCCCCCGGCTACGACGCCCACTGCCGCGCCGCCGACACCGAGGACCTCGGCGAGGAGCTGCGGCTGCTGTACGTCGCGCTGACCCGCGCGGTGTCCCGCCTCCTCGTCTGGTGGGCCCCCGCCACGAACACCCAGCGCGGCGCGCTGCACCGGCTGCTGCTCACCGACGACCCCCACCGCATCCCCGAGAAGCTGCCGCTGCCCACCGACGACGCCCTGCGCGCCGTCCTGGCCGCCCGGTTCCCCGCCGGCGGCGCCGTGGCCGTCGAGGACGTCCCGCGCACCGCGCCGCTGCGCCGGCGCCCCACGCCGGTGGCGGCGGGCACCGCGCTGGAGGTCGCCGCGTTCGGCGCCAGCGTCGACACCGGCTGGCGGCGCACCTCGTACTCCGGCCTGACCCGCGGCGTCCACGACACCCACGGGCCCGGCCGCGCCGTCCTGTCCGAACCGGAGGTCGAGGCCACCACCGACGAGGCCGACGCCGAGGCGAGCGGCCCCGTGGAGGCCCCCGACCCGCACGGCTGGCGCGAGGTCCCCTCACCGCTGGCGGACCTGCCCGCCGGGACCGGCTTCGGGACCCTCGTGCACGCCGTCCTGGAGGGTTTCGACCCGGCGGTGCCCGACCGTCCCGCCCACCTCGCGGCCCTGGCCCGCGACCAGTTCGCCCCCGCGCTGGCCGAAACGCTCGCCGCGGCGCTGGACCCGGTGCTGCGCACCCCCCTCGGGCCGCTGGCCTCCGGGCGCAGCCTGGACGGCTTCGCCGTCGGCGACCGGCTCGCCGAGCTCGACTTCGAGCTGCCGCTGGCCGGCGGCGACGACGCCGGCCCCGGCGGCTCCCGCCTCGGCGACCTCGCCGCGCTGCTGCGCGCCCACCTCGACCCCGCCGACCCGGTCCACCCCTACGCCGACCTCCTGGAGGACCCCGCCCTGGCCGCGGAGGACCTGCGCGGGTACCTCACCGGCTCCATCGACGCCGTCCTGCGCGACGGCGACCGGTACCTCGTCGTGGACTACAAGACCAACCGGCTCGCCGGGCCGGGGGAGCCGCTGACGGCCTGGCACTACCGCCGCGAGGCGCTCGACGAGGCCGTCCTGGCCGCGCACTACCCGCTGCAGGCGCTGCTGTACTCCGTCGCCCTGCACCGGTTCCTGCGCTGGCGGGCCCCCGGGTACGACCCGGCGACCCACCTCGGCGGCAGCCTCTACCTGTTCCTGCGCGGCATGTGCGGGCCCGGCACCGCCCCCGGCCCCGACGGCGTCCCGCCGGGCGTGTGGTCCTGGGCGCCGCCGGCCGCCCTCGTCGTCGCCGTGTCCGAACTGCTCGCCGGGAGGAACGCGTGAGCCTGCCCGACCCCACCGCCGAGGTGGACCGTTCCGCCACCGTGGCCCGCACCGCCACCGGGCTGCTGCGCGAGGTCAACGAGCTCGGCCTGCTGCACGCCGCCGACGTCCACGTGGCCCGCCGGCTCGGCGCCGTCGCCGGGGAGCACGACGAGACCGTGCTGCTGGCCGTGGCGCTCGCGGTCCGCGCCGTGCGGCACGGCTCGGTCGTGCTGCCGCTGTCCCGGGTCGACGAGCTCGTGCCCGAGGACGCCGACGACTCCGGCGCCGTCGAGCCGGTCCCGGTCCGCTGGCCGGACCCGGACGCCTGGCTGGAGGCGCTGCGCCGCAGCCCGCTGACGGTCGAGCACCCGCCCGGCACCGTCGAGGAGGACCGGTCCGCGCCGCTGCACCTGGTGGGCGACCGGTTGTGGCTGGACCGGTACTGGCGCCAGGAGCTGGCCGTGGCCCGGGACCTGCGCGCCCGCAGCACCGCCGTCGCGCCGTTCGACCCCGGCGCCGCCGCGGCGGTCCTGGACCGGCTCTGGCCCGGGGACGGCCTGCCCGGCGGGGCCGACGACCAGCGCGCCGCGGCCGCGGTGTGCCTGGCGCACGGGGTGTCGGTGCTGGCCGGGGGACCGGGGACGGGCAAGACGACGACGGTCGCGCGGCTGCTGGCGGCCGTGCGCGCGCTGTCGCCCGGGACCGTCCGCGTCGCGCTGGCCGCCCCCACCGGCAAGGCCGCCGCGCGCCTCACCGAGGCCGTCGTGGAGGCCGCGGACACCGGCGGCGTGTTCACCGACGCCGAGCGGGAGTTCCTGCGCGGGGTCAGCGCCTCGACCCTGCACCGCCTGCTGGGCATCCGCCCCGGGTCGGTGCGGGCCCGCTTCGACGCCGGGCACCGCCTCCCGCACGACGTCGTCATCGTCGACGAGGCGTCGATGGTGGGTCTGGGCGTCATGGCCCGGCTGCTCGCCGCGCTGCGCCCCGGGGCCCGGCTGATCCTCGTCGGGGACCCCCAGCAGCTGGCCTCGGTGGAAGTCGGCAACGTCCTGGCCGACCTGACCGCTGACCTCACCGCGGGCCGGGCCGGGACGCCGCACGGCGTCTCGCACCTGAGGCGCACCCACCGGTTCGCCTCCGGCGGCGGGATCGCCGCCATCGCCCAGGCCGTGCGCGAGGCCCGCGCCGAGGACGTCGTGGACCTGCTGCGGGCCGGCGGGCCGGACGTGGAGTTCCTGGAGGTGCCCGACGCCGAGGTGGTCTCCGGCGCGGCCCTGGACGTCGTGCGCGCCGACGTGCTGGAGCGCTCGCGGGCCGTGGTGGAGGCCGCGGCCGCCGGGGACGCCGACGCCGCCCTGGCCGCGCTGGAGACCCACCGGGTGCTGTGCGCGCACCGGCGGGGGACGCGCGGGGTCTCGCACTGGGGGGCGCTGGCGCACCGGTGGGCCGTGGAGGAGCTCGGGGTGGTGCCCCGCACCGACGGCCGATACGTCGGCCTGCCGGTGATCGTCACCGCGAACGACCCCGGCACCGGCGTCTTCAACGGCGACACCGGGGTGGTGCTGGACGACGGCGGGATCCTCGTCGCGGCGATCGCCCGCGGTCCCGGGCCGCTGCGGGTACCGCTGGCGCGGCTCGCCGCGTTCGAGCCGGTGCACGCGATGACGGTGCACCGCAGCCAGGGGTCGCAGTTCGAGACCGTCACGGTGCTCGCCGCGCCGGAGCGGTCCCCGCTGGCGACGCGGGAGATGTTCTACACGGCGCTGACGCGGGCCCGCAGCCGGGTGCGGGTCGTGGGGTCGGCGGCGGCCGTCGCGGCCGCGGTCAACCGGCCGCTGGCCCGGGCGACGGGTCTGGCGGACCGGTTGCAGGACCGGTGAGGTCCGCGCGGGCCTGGCGGGCCACCTCGCCGGTGATGCGGTCGACGACCGCGGCGAGGTCGCCGTCGCGGGGCGGGGGAGCGGACCGCGCGGCGGTCGCGTAGGCGGCGGGGTCCTTGTCGCCGGGCGTGGAACCGGTGCGCCGCAACGCCTCGGTGAACCCCGCCCAGCCGGCCAGGGCCGCTTCGAGGTCGCCGGCCAGGACGTGCACGGGGACGCCGGTGAGGGCGTCGCGGACCCGGCGGGTGCCGTGGTGGGCGCGGTGGTGCTCGTCGTCGCCGTCGAGGACGACCGCGGCGACGTCGACGCCGTGGGCGCGGGCCACGGCCACGGCCAGCGGCAGGACGTGCTTGCCGCCGACCGCCAGGACGGGGGTGTCCAGCAGCGCCCCGAACACGGCGGCGTCGGTGGCGCCCTCGACGAGGACGACCCGCGGGCCCGTGAGCGCCGACGCGAAACCCGCCGGCAGCGCGGTGTGCGCCAGCCGGCGGGCTCGGTTCGTGCTGATCCCCAGGGAGGCGGCGACGCGCGCCACCACCTCCTCGGGGATCACGGCTCGGGGGGGGTCAGCCGACCTTCGGCTTCTCCTCGGCCTTGGGGTAGATGTCCGTGTTCTGCGCCGGGGTGATCAGCGCGTCCTCCGGACGGGTCTGGTTCAGCGCGACCGACTGCGGCGGCAGGATCGCGTGCAGCGCCCAGTCGGTGAGCACGCGGATGCGGTTGCTCATCGCGGGCAGCGCGTACAGGTGGTAGCCGCGCGCGACGATCTTGGCGGGCAGGCCCGTCATCTCGATGCCCAGCGGCTTGGCGACGGCGGTGCCGCCCCCGAGGTCGGCCACCAGGCCGAGGTCCTTGTGGATGTAGTCGGCGGCCTGGCCGATCCCGAAGGACGCGGCGATGTTCTTGCCGGCCTGGGTGCCCTGGCGCTGGGCGTGCTGCGCGGTGGGCGGGGTGATCGGCTGCGGGCCGTCGGCCGGCTTCGGCTTGGCGAGGTCGGGGACCGCGGCGGCGTCCCCGGCGGCCCAGACGTCGTCCGCACCGGCGACGCGGAACTTGGCGTCCACGACGAGGCGGCCGCGGTCCAGCGGCAGGCCCAGCGTGCCCATGAGCGGGTTCGCCATGATGCCCGCGCCCCAGATGAGGGTGCGCGAGGGCACCGGGGTGCCGTCGGTGAGGTTGATGACGTTGCCCTCGACGCTGGCCACGGAGACCCCGAGGCGCACGTCGATGCCGCGGCCCTTGAGGGCCGACAGGGCGTACTGGCCCAGGCGCGGCCCGAGCTCGGGCAGCACCGCCGGGGCGACGTCGATGAGCAGCCAGCGCACGTCGCGCACGTCGATGCTCGACCAGCGGTCGGCGACGCGGGAGAGCCAGCGGTGGGTCTGGGCGACGATCTCGGTGCCGGTGTAGCCGGCGCCGACCGCGACGACCGTCATGCGCTCGGCGCGCTCGGCGTCGAAGCGCGGGTCGTCGGGCAGGCTGTCGGCCGCGTCGAGCTGGGAGATCAGGTGGTCGCGCACGAACGCGGCCTCGGTGATCGTCTTGACGCCGCGGGCGTTCTCGGACACGCCCGGGATCGGGAACCGGCGGGTCACCGCACCGGGGGCCAGCAGCAGCTTGTCGTAGGAGAGCACCTGGGTGCCCTCGGAGACGACGCCGCGCTCGCTGCGGGAGATGGTGATGGTCTTGGCCTCGGGGTCCACCGAGGTGGTGTGCCCCACGACGAGCTTGTGGCGGGGCAGCGCCTGCCGCAGCGAGACCGCGACGTGGCGGGGCTCGATGACGGACGCGGTGACGTCCGGCAGCAGGGGGCTGTAGGTGAGGTGGTCAGTCGGGCTGACGATCACCAGCTCCGCCGTGGAGGCCGGAAGGAGCTTCTCGAGCTTCTTGCCGGCGTAGAGGCCGGTGAAGCCACCCCCGACGATGACGACTCGCTGTCGATCGACCATGTGGCACCCCATTGTCATTGTCTGTGGCTCGCCGGGACGTGGTTCCCGCTTCGGTCGACGATTCTCGCACTCGCGACCGCGAACGTTCACGCGGGTGCGCACCGCGGGCGCGCACCGGGGCGTGAGCGGGGCGTGAGCAGGACGTGAGCGCGGGGTGATCGAGGGGTGGCCGCGGTCACGGACCGTCGGCGCCCGCCTCCAGCTCGGCGACGACCGGGCGCCGCATCCCGAGCACGGCCGTCGTGACCCGCTGCGCCCGGTCGGGGCCGGGGTCGGCCAGCTCGTGCAGCCGCCGCGGCACGACCTGCCAGGACACCCCCCACGGGTCCTTCAGCCAGCCGCACCGGCCCTCGGCGCCGCCGCCGTCGAGGACCACGTGCTCGCGGCCGTCGAGGGTGGGGGAGACCGTCAGCGGCGCCCGTCCGGCCCGCCGGGGCCGGTGGAGGTGGTCCGCGAGCCCGGGAACAGGAAGTCGCAGCGCTGCGCCGCGCTCAGGCCGTCGTGGTCGAACCACGGGCAGGGGACCGTGGTGCTCACGTCGTCACCTCCCGCTCGACCAGCGCTCGCACCGGGCACTCCCGCAGGTGGTCGTCCACCACGCCGCAGGCCTGCATGGCCGCGTACGCCGTCGTGGGGCCCACGAAGCGGAAGCCCCGGCGCTTGAGCTCGGCCGCCAGCGCCGCCGACCCCGGCGTCGAGGCCGGCACGTCCGCCGGGCTCGCCGGGGCGGGCCGCGGGCCCGGGGCGAAGGACCACACCAGGTCCGACAGGCTCTCCCCGGCGGCCCGCATCGCCAGCACGGCGCGGGCGTTGGCGACGGTCGCGGCCACCTTGAGCCGGTTGCGGATGATCCCGGGGTCGGCCAGCAGCCGCTCCACGTCGGCCTCGCCGTAGGCGGCGACGGCGTCCGGGTCGAAGCCGTCGAAGGCGGCCCGCAGCGTCTCGCGCCGGCGCAGGACGGTGATCCAGCTCAGCCCGGACTGGAAGGCCTCCAGGCTGATCCGCTCGTACAGGGCGCGGTCGCCGCGCACGGGCCGGCCCCACTCCTCGTCGTGGTAGCGGGCGTACAGCGCGTCACCGGTGCCGAAGCAGCGGAAGGGTTCGTCAGCGGGCACGGGCCCACCGTGGCACGGGCCTGCGACACGGGGCCGCCGGTGCGGGCCGGGTACGGTCCCGGGGTGACGATCCTGGTGCTGAACGGACCCAACCTCGGCCGCCTCGGCAAGCGCCAGCCGGAGGTCTACGGGACCACCACGCTGGCCGACGTCGACGCCCGCCTGCAGCGGCTGGCCGCCGACCTCGGGGTGCGGGTGGAGCTGCGCCAGACCGACGCCGAGCACGAGATGCTCGCCTGGGTCCACGCCGCCGCCGACGCCGGCGACCCGGTCGTGCTGAACCCCGGCGGGTGGACGCACACCTCGGTGGCCCTGCGCGACGCCTGCGCGGAGCTGACCGCGGGCCTGGTGGAGCTGCACGTCTCCAACGTGCACGCGCGCGAGGACTTCCGCCGGCACTCGTACGTCACCCCGGTGGCCACGGGCGTCATCGCGGGCCTGGGCACCGACGGCTACGAGCTCGCCGTCCGCTTCCTGGCCGCCCGTGTCGGATCCGGCGCGTAGGCTCGCGCCGGAGTCGTAGGGCGATCAGCTGGGAGCAATCGTGGTCGAGCACATGAAGTGGTGGGGCTGGGGCGTCGAGGGCGTCGCGTTCCACCACGAGGACAAGCCGAACCTGGCGCCGTTCGCGCTGCGGATGGCCGGCATCGACTTCAACGCCCCGCCGGTCCAGGTCCCGGACCTGTCCGAGCTGCACGTCCCGGCGTCGCAGGCCCCCGACACGCTGCGCAAGGCGTTCGTGGAGGCCCTGGGCGAGGAGCACGTCCACGACGACGACCTCGACCGGGTCGTCCACACCTACGGCAAGTCGATGCGCGACCTGGTGCGCATCCGCCGCGGCGACTTCGGCCGGCTGCCCGACCTCGTGCTGTACCCGGGCACCGAGGCCGAGGTGGAGGCCGCGCTGCGCATCGCCCTGGACGCCGACGCCGTCCTGATCCCCTTCGGCGGCGGGTCCAACATCGTCGGCTCCCTCGAGGCCCCCCGCGACGAGACCCGCCCGGTGCTCTCCCTCGACCTGGGCCGCATGCGCGCGGTCCTGTCGCTGGACGAGACCGCGCAGACGGCGCGCATCCAGGCCGGGGCCCTCGGCCCGGACCTGGAGGCGCAGCTGAACGCCCGCGGCTGGACGATCGGGCACTTCCCCGACAGCTTCAAGCACTCCACCCTCGGCGGCTGGATCGCCACCCGCTCCTCGGGCATGCAGTCCGACCGCTTCGGCGACATCGCCGACATCACCCGCGCCGTGCGCGTGGTGACCCCCAAGGGGGTCGTGGCCACCGCCGAGGTGCCCGTGCAGTCGGCCGGCCCGAGCGTGCGCGAGATGGTCCTGGGCAGCGAGGGCCGGCTCGGCGTCATCACCGAGGCCACCGTCCAGGTGCACCGCCAGGCCGAGCAGCGCGAGATCCAGGCCTACTTCTTCCCCGACTACGGCAGCGGCCTGAAGGCGATGCACGACATCGCCGCCTCCGACGCCTCGCCCAGCATCACCCGCGTCTCGGACGAGATGGAGACGCAGTTCACCCTGGCGACCTCCAAGAAGGGCAGCACCCTCGGGCAGCTGCTCAACAAGGGCGTGCAGCTGTACGCCAGCAAGCGCAAGGGCTTCGACCTGTCGAAGATGTGCCTGTCGTTCATCGGGTTCGAGGGGTCGGCGCTGCACGTGCGGCGCAACAAGCAGCTCGTCGGCGAGATCGTCAAGAAGCACGGCGGCTTCGGCGTCGGCTCCGGTCCCGGCACGCTGTACGACCAGAAGAAGTTCGACACCCCCTACATCCGCGACTTCATCCTCGACCGCGGCGCGTACGGCGACGTGTCGGAGACGTCCTCGTCCTGGACGACGCTGAAGGCGCTGCACGACAACGTCGTGGCCGCCGCCAACAAGGCGTTCGCCGAGGTCGGCATCAAGGGGTTCGTCTTCTGCCACCTCTCGCACAGCTACCACTCCGGCGCGTGCCAGTACTTCACCTTCGCGTTCCAGCCGCCGACGGACCGCGACGGCCTGGAGGCCTACGACACGATCAAGGGCGCCATCCAGCAGGCGTTCATCGACAACGGCGGGACGCTGTCGCACCACCACGCCGTGGGCCGCGAGCACAAGCGGTGGGTCGGCGACGACCTGTCCCCGGCGGGGGCCGAGATCGTCGGCGCGCTGTTCGCCGGCGTCGACCCCGGCCGCAACCTCAACCCGGGCGCCATCGTCGACTGAGCCGTCCGGAGGGCATTCGAGGCCGTGATCGACCGATAACCGGTAGTGTCCCCGCCAGAGCTGGACGGGGGGACACCGTGGGAGAACCGGTCGATCACGGCGGTGGCCGGGACGAGGACGGGCGGACCGCCCGCGCCGCCCGGGTGCTCGCCGTCCTGCGCGACCTGTGGGGGGACGAACCGCCCCCCGGGCAGGACCCCGACCTCGCCTGGCTGGTCGACGCCCTCGCCGTCGACGACGCGCACGGGCGGGAGAACGGGTACCTGGTGCGCGGCGACGCCATCACCGTGACGTCGCTGGCGCACTGGCTCACGTCCCCGCAGTTCCCCGACGAGCAGACCGGCGCCTGGCAGTGGGACAGCGCCACCGGCCGCGTCCAGCTCGACGAGCTGGCCGGCCGGGTCCTGGGCGTGGTGGGGGGCGGGCCGGTCGGCTTCCAGCGCCTCCTGCGCGACGTGCACCCCGGCGACCGGGCCCAGGTCGAGCAGGCGGTGCACCGCGCCGCGACGACCGGTGAGCCGTTCCACCTCACCTTCCGCGGCCGTTCCCCGCAGGGGGAGTGGCTGTGGCGCACCAGCGCGGGCCGGCGCGTCGCGGCCACCGACGCCGGCACCGTCCTCGTCGGGTTCATCACCGCGCACCGGTCGGCGCTGCCCGTGGAGTGAGCCTCCCCCGCAGCGAGCGAGCGGGCCGGCTCAGGCCACCAGCAGGTCCGCCCACACCGTCTTGCCGTCACCGCGCGGGGCGACCCACCACCGGTGGGCGACCACCTCCACGATGCCCATCCCGCGCCCACCGGTGGCGTCCTCACCCGGGTCGCGCGGCTGCGGCTGACGGGTCGACCCGTCCTCGACCCCCACGCACAGCACCGCGCCGGAGACGTCGTGGCGCAGGGTCAGGGCCGTGGGGGAGCCCGTGTGCAGCACCGCGTTCGTGACCAGCTCGCTGACCACGAGCTCGGCCTCGTCGCACGCGCCGGCCAGCGCCCACTCGGCGAGGGTCGTGCGCAGGTAGTCGCGGGCCACCCGCACCGCGCGGGTGTCCGGGGGCAGCACCAGCCGGGCCTCGCGGGTGTCCGGGTCGGGCCCGGAGTAGTCCACGACGAGCAGCGCCGCGTCGTCGTTCTTGGTCCGCTCGGCCGGGGCGAGCACCCGGTCCGCGACCGCGTCCGCCGGCTCGGCCGCCGTCGCGGACAGCGCCCGCGCCAGGACCTGCTCCCCGCCGTCGGTCGTGCGGGGCCACTCCACGACGCCGTCGGTGTAGAGCAGCAGCCGGCTGCGGCCGACCAGCCGGTGCCGGGTCTGGGCGAACACCGGCTCGGCCGTGACCCCCAGCGGGGGACCGGGGTCGACCTCCAGGGCGCGGACCGGGCCGGGCGCGAAGAGCAGCGGGGCCGGGTGCCCCGCGCTGGCGACCACGACCTCGCCGGTGTCCTCGTCCAGGGCCACCAGGCAGCACGTCGCGAACAGGTCCCCGTCGAAGGAGTCCATGAGGCGGTTGGTGCGCTCGAGGACCGCCGACGGCTCGTGACCCTCGGCGACGTAGGCCCGCACCGCCGTGCGGACCCGCCCCATCAGCGCCGCGGCCTCGGCGTCGTGCCCCTGCACGTCCCCCATGGCGAACACGAAGGTGTGCTCGGTGCGGATGGCGTCGAAGAAGTCACCGCCGACCCGGGCGCCGTCGGTGCCGGGCAGGTACCGCGACGTGAGCTGCACCCGTTCGCTGGTCGGCAGCCGGTGCGGCAGCAGCGCCTGCTGCAGGGCGTGCGCGGTCTCGGCGGTCGCCCGCGTCCGGATGAGCTCCTGCTCGTGGGTGGCCAGGTGCCGGGCCCGGCGCTCGCGGTCGAAGATCGAGACGACCAGGGTCGCGAGGTCGGCGAGGTCGGCCCGCTGGGTCTCGGTCAGCTCCTTGGGCGAGGAGTCGTCGAAGACGCACAGGGTGCCGAGGGCGAGCTGGTCGGGGGTCAGCAGGGGCGCGGCGGCGTAGCTGCGGATGGTGCCCAGGGTGCCGTCGACCCAGGGGTTGGCGACCCAGCGGGCGTCGCGGCGGGCGTCGGGGGCGTGGACGAGACCGCCCATGCCGAGGGCGTAGTAGCACATCGAGTCGGTGCGGGCGCCGATCCCGCGCTCGAACCCCTCGGCGGCCAGCTGCCGCTGGTACTGCTCGTCGATGATGTTGACGACGGCGTTGGGCAGCCCGGTCAGGCGGGTGGCGAGCCGGACGACGGCCTGCAGCTCCGCCGGCGGGGGTGCGGCGACGTCGACGTAGTCGCGCAGGGCGGCCAGTCGGGCCGCCTCGTCCGGTGCGGTTCCCCCGTTCGCGGCGACCACCTCGGTGGTCCGTACCGAGGTGGCATGGTTCACAGCTCTACGTTACTCCGCGACTACGTAGAGTGTTCTAGAAAGCGCGGATCAGGCCCCGCGCGTGGGGTGGCGGCGGGCCGCGCCCGACGGCATCCGGTTCCACACCGTGCTCACCAGCCCGCGCGGCAGGACGTCCAGCACGGCCGAGACCGCCTTCCACCGCTTCGTCGGCACGCTCACTGCCCGGCCCGCGAACAGGTCGTCCAGGGAGGCGTCCACGACGTCGTCGATGTCCAGCCAGATCCGGCTCGACAGCGCCGACCGGCCCCCCGACGCCATCCCCGACCGGGCGTGGAACTCGGTGCGCACGTACCCGGGCTCGACGACGGTGGCCCGCACGCCCGTGCCGCGCAGCTCCCCGGCCAGGGTCTCGGTCAGGACGATGACGTACGCCTTGGCCGCGGAGTAGTGCCCCCCGCCGGGCACCAGCCCGGCCACCGACCCCACGTTCAGCACCCACCCGCGCCCGCGCGGGACCATCGCCCCCGCCGCGGCCCGCGACAGCACCATCACCGCCCGGCACAGCACGTCGAACATCCGCTCGTGGTCGGCGGGGTCCCCGTCGAAGAAGCGCTGCCGCAGGCCGAAGCCGGCGTTGTTGACCAGCACGTCCACCGGCGCGGTGGTGCTGCCCACGCGCTCGGCGACCCGGCCCAGGGCGGCCCGGTCGGACAGGTCGGCGACGAGCACCTCGACGTCCACCCCGAAGTCGGCGCGCAGGGTCGCGGCCGTGCTCTCCAGGCGCCCGGCGTCGCGGGCCACGACCACCAGGTCGAACCCGCGGCCGGCCAGCGACCGCGCGTAGGCCGCCCCCAGGCCGGCGGTGGCCCCCGTGACGAGGGCGGTCGGACGGGAGGACGGGACGCTGGTCACGAGGGGCGAGCCTAGTGAGTGCCCGCCCCGACCGGTCGACGCGCCGCCCACGAGCGCTGGGCGAGCAGGCACACCAGCGCCGCCGCGACGACGGCGGCCGCGGCCACGGCGAGCGCGGCCCGGGCCCCGGCGGCGTCCAGCACGACCCCGGCGACGGCGTTCCCGACGGCGGCGCCGGCCGTGATGGCCGTCGACAGCCAGGCCTGCGCCTCGCCCAGCCGGTGACCGGGGGCGAGCAGGTCGACCAGGCCCTGGGCGGCGATGAGGTTGGGGGAGATGAACAGCCCGGTGGCGAACAGGACCACCACCAGGACCGGCAGCGGCACGCCCTCGCCGGCGGCCGCGGCGACGGTGAACAGCAGCAGCCCGAACAGCGTCAGCGTCACCAGCAGCCGCCGCCGGTCCGGGCTGCGCCAGTCGCGGCTGCCGTAGAGCAGGCCCCCGAGGGCCGAGCCGCCGGCGATGGGTGCGAAGAGCACCCCGAGCCGGTCGGCGGACCCCAGCAGGTGCTCGGCCAGGCCGATCATCGAGACGTCGAGGATGCCGAAGCCGATGCTCATCACGGCCATCACCACCATCAGCAGGACGAAGCCGGTGCTGTGCAGCAGGGCCGCGCCCGCGCCGGGGGCGTGCTCGTCGGCCGGGCGGCGCGGCACGTGCGCCGCGCCGGGGGAGCGGGCGTAGACGAGGGTCCCGCCGACGAGCAGGGCGACCGTGACGAGCAGCGGCAGCGGGACGAACCCGAGCAGCAGCAGCACGCTCAGCAGCAGCGGGCCGCCGACGAAGATCGTCTCCACGGCGGCCGCGTCCAGCGCGTAGCCGCGCCGCCGCCGCCGCTCGTCCTTCACCACCGCGCGCCACGTCGAGCGCATCGCCGGGCTCAGCGGCGGGAAGGCCGCCCCGGCCAGCAGGGCCAGGACGGGCAGCACCGCGGCGGGGACGGCGGTCCACACGGTGGCCCCGGTCAGGGCCAGCAGCAGGAACCCGCTCAGGCTCGCCGAGGGCACCAGCACGCGCGGCTGCCCGAGGCGGTCCATCGCCCGGCCCCACAGCGGGGACCCGACGGCCAGGCCCACGGCGAACAGACCGGTGACGATGCCGCCGAGGGTGTAGTTGTCCCGGGTGGTGCGCACCAGCAGGACCAGGCCCAGCGGGGCGGTCGCGATCGGGATGCGGGCCACCACCGAGGACACGAACGGTCTCGCCACCAACGGATCGCGCAGCAGCGCGAAGTACCCCGACATGCCCACCGGTTCCTCGTCGTCGACCGCTGCTGTGCGATCGTTCCCAGTTCTCCGGGGGAAGCTTGTCAGACGGGCCAGATCCGCGCGCAGTGACCACCGGCACCGCGTGCCGATTCCAGGGCGGCGAGCGCCTGCCGGTGGGCCTCGGCGCCGGTCAGCGCCCGCTGCGGGGCCAGGCTGGCGCCGATGCTCACCGACATCGCGGGGTGGTCGTCCACGGCGAGCTCCACGGCCATCAGCAGCGCGTCGGCGACCCGCTCGACGACGCCCTCGCTGCCGGCGCGGGGCAGGCCGGTGAGCAGCACCGCGAACAGGTCGGGGGCCAGCGGCAGCCAGCGGTCGACCGAGCGCACGGCCCGCCGCATGCGGCGCACGACGGCGTCCCGCCCCCCGCGCCGGCAGGTGCCGTCGACGCCCACGAGCAGCAGCCCGGTGCCGGTCCCGGCCCGCCGGTCGCCCTCGAGGGCGTCGGCGAGGAGGCCGGGGAGGAGGTCGCTCAGCGAGGCCGTGCGCGCCGGGGCCGGCGGTGCGGGGCGGTGCGGGGGGCGCTCGCCGGTCAGGACGTCCTCGACGAGGTCGGCCACGAGGTCGGCGTCGTGGCTGACGACGAGGGCGTGCTCGCCGGGGCCGGTCCCGGGGAGGGTCAGGACGACCGAGGCGGTGCGGGGGGACAGGACGGCCAGGCCGTGGCCGTCGAGGTCGCGGTGGGCGCGGACGGCGGCCGGGCCGAGGTCGGCGGCGTGCCGGCGGGCGCCGTCGCCGCCCAGGGAGACCAGGACGGTGGGGTCGGGGTCGTGCCGGGCGCGCAGCCGCAGGTGGGTGAGGGCCTGCTCGGCGACGTCGGCGCCGGCGGGACGGGCGGCCGCGGTGAGCCGGTCGGCCGGGGCGGGCCGGGCGGCGGTGGCGCGCGGCAGCGGCCCGCCGGTGGGCACCGGCAGCGCGGTGAGCACGTCCCCGGGCCGGGCCGCGTGGGCCACGGCCCAGCCCTGGAGGAGGTCGGCGCCCAGCGCGAGGGCCCGGGCGCGGTCCTCGGCGTCCTCGACGGACTCGGCCAGGACGCGCGCGCCGGTGCGGGCGGCGTGCGCTCCGACGAGGGCGCTGACGGTGGCGACCTCCTCGGCGGTGCGCCGGGCCAGCAGCCGCAGGTCCAGCTTGACGACGTCGGGGCGCAGCACGGGCAGCAGGGCCAGGACGCCGGGGTCGGCGCCGACGCCGTCGAGGGCGACGCCGAAGCCGGCGGCGCGGGCGCGGCGGGCCAGGCGCAGGCCCGCGCCGGGGTGGGCCAGCAGGGCGGCGGCGTGGACGTCGACGACGACCGGGACCGGCGCGGCGCCGAGGTCGGCCGCCAGGCCCTCCAGGGAGGAGTTGAGGAACAGCGTCCAGGGGGCGGCCAGCCCGAGGGCGGCGGCGTCGCGCAGGGCGGTGCGGTGCGCGGCGCGGTCCAGCTCGGCGACGCGGCCGGCGGTCGCGGCGGCGCGGAAGAGGTGCGCGGGGGTCGACAGGCCGGAGTCGGCGGGGCCGCGGACGTAGGCCTCGAGGGCGACGGGACGACCGGTGGCGGCCTCGTGCACGGGCTGGAAGACGGTGCGCAGGGTGCCCTCGCGCAGGATCGCGTCCAGCTCGGACGGCGTGGGCGCAGGGCGCGGCCCCGGGGCGGTCGGGGTGCTCAGCGCGGTCATGGTCGCGTCATCGGCAGGTCCGGCCGCGACCTTGAGCCGTCCGGGTGAACGACTACGGACGGTGACGTCCGGTGGGGTGCCGGCGGCCCCGCGATCGTTCGACATGGTCGAACGGGTGGCGTTGACGCAGGGGGGCCTCCCTCCTACCTTCACGACCACGGCGCAAACGCCGTGAAACTCGACTCAACGTGGAGTTCCCCATGTCCCACAGCAGGTCCTCGGAGGCGGCACCGGCGCGCCCCGTGCCCCGCACCCCCACCCTCACCGGCGAACTCCTCGCGGAGTTCGCCGGCACCGCCGTCCTCATCCTGTTCGGCGTGGGCGTCGTCGCCCAGGTCGTCGCCGGGCAGAACGGCGACAACGACTCCATCCACTGGGCCTGGGGCCTCGGTGTCACCTTCGGCATCTACGTCGCCGGCCGCACCACCGGCGCCCACCTGAACCCCGCGGTGACCATCGCCCTGGCCGTCTTCCAGGGCTTCGCGTGGAAGAAGGTCCTGCCGTACTCGGTGGCCCAGTTCCTCGGCGCCTTCGTCGCGGCCCTCATCGTCCGCTGGGTCTACGCGGGTCCCATCGACGGGGTCGACCCCGGGCACACGTACGACACCCAGGGCATCTTCTCGACCCTGCCCGGCACGAACGTCACCATCGGCGGTGCGTTCCTCGACCAGGTCGTCGGGACCGCCATCCTGGTGTTCCTCATCTTCGCCGTCACCCAGGCCAAGGCGATGCCGCCGGCGGCCAACCTCGCCCCCCTCATCGTCGGCCTCATCGTCGTCGCCATCGGGTTCGCGTGGGGCAGCAACGCCGGGTACGCCATCAACCCCGCCCGCGACTTCGGTCCCCGGCTGGCGTCGTTCGTCACCGGGTACTCCACGGCCATGCGCGAACCGGGCGGCTCGTTCTACTTCTGGGTCCCGATCGTGGCCCCGGTCCTCGGCGGCCTCATCGGCGGCGCCCTCTACAAGGTGCTGATCGAACGCCACCTGCCCGACGCGGACGTCGCGGAGCCCGAGGGCCGCACCCACACCGACGCCTGACCACTCGACGAGGAGAGACGGACCAGACATGAGCGACACCCCCACCCCCCAGTACGTCGGCGCCGTCGACCAGGGAACCACCTCCAGCCGCTTCATGGTGTTCGACCACAGCGGCAACGAGGTCGCCAAGTACCAGCTCGAGCACACCCAGATCATGCCCAAGCCGGGCTGGGTGGAGCACGACCCGATCGAGATCTGGGAGCGCACCAGCTCGGTCATCCAGAGCGGCCTGCGCCAGGCCAACCTGACGCACAAGGACCTCGCGGCCCTGGGCATCACCAACCAGCGCGAGACCGCCGTCGTCTGGAACAAGAACACCGGCCGCCCGTACTACAACGCGATCGTGTGGCAGGACACCCGCACCGACCGGATCGCCTCGGCGCTGGACCGCGACGAGCGGGGCCAGAAGATCCGGCAGAAGACCGGCCTGCCCCCCGCCACGTACTTCTCCGGCGGCAAGATCCAGTGGATCCTGGAGAACGTCGACGGGGTGCGCGAGGCGGCCGAGAGGGGTGACGCCGTCTTCGGCAACACCGACTCCTGGCTGATCTGGAACCTCACCGGCGGCCCCCGCGGCGGCGCGCACGTCACCGACGTGACCAACGCCAGCCGCACGATGCTCATGGACCTCGAAACCCTCGACTGGGACGACGAGCTCCTCGAGATCTTCGGCATCCCCCGCGCGATGCTGCCCGAGATCAAGCCGTCCTCGTACTCCGAGGGCTACGGCACCACCCTGGAGACCGGCCCCCTGGGCGGCGAGGTCAAGCTGACCGGCATCCTCGGCGACCAGCAGGCCGCCATGGTCGGCCAGGTCTGCTTCGACCCCGGCATGGCCAAGAACACCTACGGCACCGGCAACTTCATGCTGCTGAACACCGGTGAGGAACTGGTGCGCTCCAAGGCCGGGCTGCTGACCACGGTCTGCTACCAGTTCAACGACGAGAAGCCCGTCTACGCCCTCGAGGGCTCCATCGCCGTCACCGGCTCGGCCATCCAGTGGCTGCGCGACCAGCTCGGCATCATCTCCGGTGCGGCCGAGTCGGAGTCGCTGGCTCGCCAGGTCCAGGACTCCGGCGGCTGCTACTTCGTGCCGGCGTTCTCGGGCCTGTTCGCCCCGTACTGGCGCTCGGACGCCCGCGGCGCCATCGTCGGGCTCTCGCGCTACAACACCAACGCGCACATCGCCCGGGCGGCCCTGGAGGCCATCTGCTACCAGAGCCGCGACGTCACCGAGGCCATGACCGCCGACTCCGGCGTCCAGGTCGAGGTCCTCAAGGTCGACGGCGGCATCACGGCCAACCAGCTGTGCATGCAGCTGCAGGCCGACGTCCTCGGCGTCCCGGTGTCCAAGCCGGTCGTCGCCGAGACCACCGCCCTGGGGGCGGCCTACGCGGCCGGCCTGGCCGTCGGGTTCTGGGAGAACCTCGACGAGCTGCGGGAGAACTGGAACGAGGGGGCCCGCTGGGAACCGTCCTGGGACGACCAGCAGCGCAAGGACGGCTACGCCGGCTGGAAGAAAGCCGTCGAGCGGACGTTGAACTGGGTGGACGTGGACTGACGTCCCCCTCCCTGAACGCGCCGGGCGCGCGGATCGCGCGCCCGGCGCACACCATGGAGCAACACCAGTAGCAGGACCGGTACGGAAGACGCTGAGGAGCAGGACGTGGAGATCAAGGCACTGTCACCGCAGGCACGGGCGGACGCGCTGCGCGAGATGGCTGAAGGTGAACTCGACGTCCTCGTCATCGGCGGCGGCGTCGTGGGGACCGGGGCGGCGCTGGACGCGGTGACCCGCGGCCTGCGCACCGCGCTGGTCGAGGCGCGCGACTGGGCGTCGGGCACGTCGAGCCGCTCGTCCAAGCTCATCCACGGCGGCCTGCGCTACCTGGAGATGCTGGACTTCGCCCTCGTGCACGAGGCGCTGTCCGAGCGCGGCCTGCTGCGCAACAAGCTCGCCCCGCACCTGGTCAAGCCGGTGCCGTTCCTGTACCCGCTGTCCAAGCGGTTCGCCGAGCGCCCCTACGTCGGGTCCGGCGTCGCGCTGTACGACGGCATGGCGCTCTCCTCGGGCAACAACAAGGGTTTCCCGCTGCACCGCCACCTCACCCGCAAGGGCGTGCAGAAGGTGGCCCCCGGCATCCGCAAGGACGCCATGGTCGGCGCGATCCAGTACTACGACGGCCAGGTCGACGACGCCCGCCACACCATGACGATCGCCCGCACCGCCGCGACCTACGGTGCGCTCATCGCCAACCGCACCCGCGTCAAGGAGTTCGTCCGCGAGGGCGAGCGGGTCGTCGGCGCGGTCCTGGTGGACCTGGAGACCGGCACCGACATCCGGGTGCGGGCCAAGCAGGTCATCAACGCCACCGGCGTGTGGACCGACGAGACCCAGGAGCTGGTCAACGCGCGCGGGCAGTTCAAGGTGCGGGCCTCCAAGGGCATCCACCTGGTGGTGCCGCGCGACCGGATCCAGTCCACGACGGGCATGATCCTGCGCACCGAGAAGTCCGTGCTGTTCATCATCCCGTGGGGCCGGCACTGGATCGTCGGGACGACCGACACCGAGTGGACGCTGGACAAGGCCCACCCGGCCGCGACGAGCGCCGACATCGAGTACGTCCTGGAGCACGCCAACACCGTCCTGAAGTCCCCGCTGACCCGCGAGGACGTCGAGGGCGTCTACGCCGGGCTGCGCCCGCTGCTGTCGGGGGAGTCGGAGTCGACCTCCAAGCTGTCCCGCGAGCACGTCGTCGGCCACCCCGTCCCCGGCCTGGTCGTCGTCGCCGGCGGCAAGTACACGACGTACCGGGTGATGGCCAAGGACGCCGTCGACGTGGCGGTGGAGGGCCTGGACGGCAAGGTCCCGGCCTCCACCACCGAGAACGTCCCCATGGTCGGGGCCGAGGGTTACCACGCCCTGTGGAACCAGCGGCACGCCCTCGCGGCGAAGGCTGGCATCCACGTCGACCACGTCGAGCACCTGCTGAACCGGTACGGCTCGGCCATCGACGAGGTCCTCGCCCTCATCGCGCAGGACCCCTCGCTGGGCGAGGTCCTGCCCAAGGCCGACGACTACCTCAAGGCCGAGGTCGTGTACGCCGCGACCCACGAGGGCGCCCGCCACCTCGACGACGTCCTGGCCCGCCGCACGCGCATCTCGATCGAGACGTACGACCGCGGCACCGCCTCGGCCGAACTGGTCGCGGACCTGGTCGCCGGCCCGCTGGGCTGGGACGCCGAGCGCAAGGCCACCGAGGTCCGCACCTACCTGGAGCGGGTCGCGGCCGAGCGCGCCTCGCAGGAGCAGCCCGACGACGCCTCGGCCGACGCGGTGCGCCTGCAGGCCCCGGAGATCGTCCCGGTCTGACCCCGGCCCGACCGCTCACCCGTCCGGCCCCGTGCCCCGTCAAGGGCGCGGGGCCGGTGGTCGATGCGACGGGGGACGGCCCGAACGGCGGACCGCGGAGGAGGTGCGCGGTGCGGGTCGGTTCGGTGCGGTGGACGGCGGCCGGCGGCTGGGCGGGGGAGCTGCCGGACCTGGACTCCGCCGCCACGCTGGTCCTGGTGCTGCTGGGCCCCGAGACGGACCTCGGCGCCGTCCCGCTCGCCGAGGTCGCCGCGGCCTACCCCACCTCGCTGGTCACCGGCTGCTCCACGGCCGGCGTCGCCGACGGCCCGACCCTGCTGGACGACGGCGTGCTGGTGCTGGTGTGCGCCTTCGAGCGCACCCGCGTCCTCCTGCGCCCGGCCCGGCAGAGCGCCGAGCGCTCCCACGCGGTGGGGCAGGCGCTGACGGCGGGGCTGCACGCCGACGCCGCCGCCGCCGGCACCGACCTGCGCGCCGTCCTGGTGATCTGCGACGGACTGGACGTCGTGGGCAACGCCTTCGCCCAGGGGCTGGCCTCCGGGGCCGCCGGGGTCCCCGTGTTCGGCGGCATGTCGGCGCTCATGCCCGGTCCCGGCGGCACCATCCGCGCCCCGTGGACCGTCCTGGACGGCGCCCTGCAGCGGGGCGTCGCGGTCGCGGTCGGCCTGTGCGGCGACCACGTCACCCTCACCTGCGGCACCGGCGGCGGCTGGGACGAGCTCGGCCCGCCGCGGACGGCCACCCGCTCCAGCGGCGCGGAGCTGCTCGAGATCGACGGCCAGCCCGCGCTGGACCTGTACCGCCGCTACCTGGGCGTGGAGGCCGAGGGCCTGCCCGGGTCGGGCCTGCGGTTCCCGCTGCTGCTGCGCCGCCCCGGCGAGCAGCAGTCGGCGCTGGTGCGCTCGGTGCGCTCCTTCGACGAGGGGACCCGCGCGATCGGGCTGACCGGTGACGTGCCCGAGGGTGCCGTCGTGCAGCTGCTGCACCAGAACTCCGAGGCGATGGTCGACGCGGCCCAGGACGCCGCCCGCGCCGCCGCGGCCGGGGCCGGTCCCGCGCACGTCGCCGACGGGGCCCTGGCGCTGGTGGTCAGCTGCCTGGGCCGCCGGCTGGCGCTGGGGGCCCGGGTGGAGGACGAGCTGGAACCGGTCGCCCTGGAGCTGGGCCCGGGGACCGTCGTGGCCGGGTTCTACGGCTACGGCGAGCTCGCCCCCACGCCCGCGCGGTCCTGCGACCTGCACAACCAGACCGTCGCGGTGGGGGCGATCTCGGAGTGGACGTGGTGAACGGGGCCGGGCACGACGGCGGGGACGACGGCGGGGACGACCTGCACCGCGTCCTGTCCCGGCAGCTGCGCCGCGCCGGCGCCGACCGCTCCCACCCGCCGGGGCCGCGGGAGTGGCAGCGGTTCCTGGCGGTGGTGTCCTCGACCTACACCGAGCACGACCGGTCCCGCTACGTGCTGGAACGGGCCATGCGCATCTCCACCGAGGAGATGCAGCAGCTGCACAAGGAGCTGCGCTCGCGCGCCCTCGTCGACGCCCTCACCGGCATCGCCAACCGCGCCGGGATCCTGGAGACGCTGGAGCACGTCGTGGCCGAGCGCGCCGTGCGGCGCCGCGTCACGGTCCTGTTCCTGGACCTGGACGGGTTCAAGGGCGTCAACGACCGCCACGGGCACGGCGCCGGGGACGAGCTGCTCGCCGCCGCCGCCGGGCGGATCCGCAGCCGGTCGCGACCCACGGACGTCGTCGGGCGCCTGGGCGGGGACGAGTTCCTCGTGGTGCGCGTCGGGGAGGGCGACGAGGACGCCGCGGCGCAGCGCGTCGCCGACGCGCTCGCCGCCCCGTTCCGGTTGTCCTGCGGGACGGTCCGGGTCAGCGCCAGCGTCGGGGTCGCCTCGGGGACCACCGGGGAGCGGACCGCCGCGGACTTCGTGCAGGCCGCCGACGACGCCATGTACGCCGCGAAGGCGGCGGGCAAGAACCGGGTGGTGGCGGTCGACCTGGACGCTGCGCGCGACGGCGCGGCGCGTACCGTGCACGGGTGAGGCCGTTCCTGCTGCTGGCCACCCGCGAGGACGACGCGGTGGCCGATTCGGAGTTCGAGGCGTTCGCGCGGCACGGCGGTCTGGGACCCGGTGAGCTGCAGCGCCTGCGCCTGGACCGCGGACCGATGCCGGACCTCGACCTCGACGACTGGTCGGGGATCGTGCTGGGCGGCAGCCCGTACTGCACGAGCGACACCGTGAAGTCGCCCACCCAGCGGCGCGTGGAACGGGAGCTGTCCGCCCTGTTCGACGAGGTCGTGGCCCGCGACGTCCCGTTCCTGGGCGCCTGCTACGGCATCGGGACGCTCGGGGTCCACCGGGGCGGCACGGTCGACCGGACGTACGGCGAGCCCGTCGGCACCGTGCCGGTGACGCTGACCGCCGAGGGCCGCCGCGACCCGGTGCTCGGTGGCCTGCCCACGACGTTCGACGCGTTCGTCGGGCACAAGGAGGCCCTCGTCGCGCCGCCACCCGGAGCGGTCCTGCTGGCGACGTCCGGTCCCTGCCCCGTGCAGGCGTTCCGGGTGGGGCGCAACGTGTACGCGACGCAGTTCCACCCCGAGCTCGACGCCGAGGGCTTCATCGCCCGCTGCCTGGTCTACCGCGACGAGGGGTACTTCCACCCCGACGAGTTCGACGACCTCGCCGTCCGGCTGCGGGCCTCGTCGGCGCCGTTCGCGCCGCGGGTGTGGCGGCGGTTCGTCCAGCGCTACGCCCGCGACGCCCGCGACCGGGTCGCGCCGGCCCGCAGCGCCACGTAGTACGGCCGCAGGACGTCGGCGATCCCCGCCGCCCCCGGACCCAGGACCAGGTCGTCGAGGTCGTCGGGGACCGTCCGGCCCGGGACCCGGTCGCGGACGCCCAGCTCGGGCAGGTCCCCGGCCGCGCGGTGGAACGTCGCCAGGTGCGCGCTCAGGTCCTCCACCGGGTCCGAGGGCCCCGACGCGGCGGCGGTGACGCGCCGCAGCAGGTCCGCCAGTTCCACCCCGCGCAGCGTGAGGACCGTCGCCGGTTCGGCGTCCAGCCGCTCGGCCAGCGCGTACACCACGGCCGCGGCGTGCTTGCACGGTTCCCCGTCGTCGGGGCAGCTGCAGTCGTAGGTGACCTCCCGGTCCTCGGGCAGCAGGCCGACGCCGATCCCGGACAGCAGGTCCACCAGCCCCGGCGGCACGTCCCCGGCGAACAGCGGCGCCAGCAGCAGCGGGTTGTCCACCACGGTCGCCACGACGGCCTCGACCTCCGCGCCGGACCACCGGCGGACCGTCACCTCCACCAGGTACGGCCGCGGCCGGGACCCCTGGACGCGGGCGCCGACCGCTCCCGGGCGCGGGCGCAGTTCCACGACCTGACCGGCGCGCGCGTACGTCCGGCCCCGCTGCAACCGGCCGCGGTCCCCGGTGCGCTCGAGCCCGTCGACGAACCGCTGCGACCACCAGTTCTGCGCGATCCGGCCCCGCTGGGACCGCAACCGCGGCCCGCCGCCGGGACGCCGCCTGCCGTACCGGCCGAACTCCATCACTCACCCACCGCGTCGTCGCCGAGCCGGATCAGTTCGCGCAGCGCGTCGCCGTCGAGCTCGGTGATCCAGCCCTCGCCGCTGCCGACGACCTGGTCGGCCAGGTCCCGCTTGCGGCTGATGACGGCGTCCACCCGTTCCTCCACGGTCCCCACGCTGACGAGCTTGCGGACCTGCACCCGGCGGTGCTGCCCGATGCGGAACGCCCGGTCGGTGGCCTGGTCCTCCACGGCCGGATTCCACCACCGGTCGACGTGCACGACGTGGTTCGCGGCCGTGAGGTTCAGCCCCGTCCCGCCCGCCTTGAGCGAGAGCAGCATCACCCCCGGGCCGTCGGCGCCGGAGAACTCCTCGACCATCGCGTCGCGGCCGCGGCGGGTCACCCCGCCGTGCAGGAACGGCACGGGCCCACCGGTGAGGTCGGACAGGTGCGGGGCGAGCAGGTGCCCGAACTCGGCGAACTGCGTGAAGCACAGCACCTTCTCGCCCTCGGCGCGGGCCGAGGTCACGACGTCGTCGAGCAGCTGCAGCTTCCCCGACCGGTGCCGGCCGCGGTGCAGCACCCCGGACCGGTCGCCGAGGTAGTGCGCTGGGTGGTTGCAGATCTGCTTCAGCCGGGTCAGCGCCGCCAGGATCATCCCGCGCCGCGACATCCCGTCCTCGTCCGAACTCTTGTCCTGCAACCGTTCGGTGAGGTCGTCGACGACCCGGCGGTACAGCGCCGCCTGCTCGGGGGTCAGGTTGGCCCGCACCGTCATCTCGATCTTCTCCGGCAGGTCGCCCGCGACCGCGGGGTCGGTCTTGACACGGCGCAGCACGAACGGCCGGGTCACCACCGCGAGCCGGCGGGCCGGTTCGGTGTGCCCGAGCTTCTCGACCGGCACCGCGAAGGTGTCCCGGAAGCTCGCCGCGCTGCCCAGCAACCCCGGGTTCGTCGCGTCCAGGACCGCGCGCAGGTCCTCCAGCCGGTTCTCCACCGGCGTCCCCGTCAACGCCACCCGGTGCCGCGCCGGGACCGCCCGCACGGCCCGGGCCTGACGGGTGCTCGCGTTCTTCACGTGCTGCGCCTCGTCGAGGGCGACCCGGTGCCACGCCACGGCCGCCAGGTCGGTGACGTCCCGCACCAGCAACCCGTACGTCGTCACGACCAGGTCCCGGTCGGCCGCCAGCGCGGCCAGTTCCGCGCCCTTCGGCCGGCCCGGCCCGTGGTGGACGTGCACCCGCAGGTCCGGGACGAACCGGGCGGCCTCGGCGGCCCAGTTCCCCACGACCGACATCGGGCACACCAGCAGCGTCGGCCCGGGGTCCCGCGACCGTTCGTGGGCCAGCAGCGCCAGCAGCTGCAGCGTCTTGCCCAGCCCCATGTCGTCGGCCAGGACGGCCCCCAGGCCCAGCTGCGACATCGTCGCCAGCCACGTCAGCCCGCGCCGCTGGTAGGGGCGCAGCGTCGCGTCCAGGCCCGGCGGGTCGGGCAGTTCCGGCAGCCGCTCGGCGGCCTGCCCGGACAGCACGTCACCCAGGACCCCGCGCGCCTCGATCGACGTCACCGGCCCCGGCAGGTCCCGCCCCGACGCCACCGCGGCCAGCACGTCCACGACCGTGGCGCGCCCGTTCCCGCGCCGCCGCAGGAACGTCGCGCTGCGCCGCAGCGCCTCCTGGTCGACCTGCACCCACTCGCCGCGGAACCGCACCAGCGACGACTTCGCCGCGGCCAGCGCCAGCAGCTCGGCCTCGGTGACGGGGGAGTCGCCCAGCGCCGCCTGCCACCGGAAGTCCAGCAGGTCGGCCGCGCGGACCCGCGGGTCGGTGATCGCCCCGGGCTGGACCGCCGCCGCGCTCAGCGAGAACGACAGCGCCTTGCGCGTCCAGTGCCGCGGCAGCTGCACCGCCACCCCGGCCGCCGACAACCGCGGGCCGCCGTTCTCCACGAGGTCGAGCAGCTCCCCGATGGACAGCTCCACGCCGTGCTCGGCGGCCGCGTCGGTCCGCCCGCCCAGCACCCGCCGCAGCGGCGGGTGCGCCGCCCCGGCGCGCGCGATGCCGCCCAGCAGCACCAGGAGGGGGTCCTCGGCGCCCGGCCGGGACCCGCCCTCGGCGCGCGCCTCGGCCAGCGTCAGCACCAGGCTGGGGTCGTCCAGCGGCCGCAACCGCACCTGCAACCGCCACGTCGGGTCGCCCGTCGCGTCCGGCGCCGCCGTCGCCAGGTCCCCGTCGGCCAGCTCGTCCGGCACGTCGTCCCACGGCTCGGGCTCCACCACCCGCAGCAGCACGTCGTACCCGTCGGCGTCCCCGCTGCGGTGCCACTCCCGGACCCGGCGGGCCAGGGAGTGCAGCACCGGGTCGTCCGGCAGCGCCCGGCCGGTGCGCAGGGCGCTCACCCACGCCAGCGGCGCCGGGGCGTCGGGCAGGTCGTGCGGCACCACCGACCGGGTGCGGTCGGCGACCAGGACGTCCACCACGACCGAGCACACGCCGTCGAGCAGGTCCTCGGCCCGCGGCGGCCCGCTGGGGGAGCGCTGCGCCCGCAGCACCGGCGGGCACGCCTGCGCCACGGCCGCCCGCCAGCGGCCGAACGCCCGGTCCGGCGCCGGGACCCACCCCGCGACCCACGCGCCGTCGCGCAGCGCCAGGTCGGGCACCACGTGCCCGGCGTCGACGGCCCGGCGCGCGCCAGCCGCGACGTGCGCCAGCCACCGCAGCCCGTCCGAGACGGGCAGCCCGCCGGCCGCGACCTCGGTGAGGACCTCCAGCGCCCGGGCCCCCGTCAGCTCCACGACGGGCACGTCGACCGGCAGCAGCCGCAGGTCCGCGCGCGCCCGGCCGGTCGAGGCGGCGGGCCGCCCCGCCGGGGTGCAGGGCAGCAGCACCGTCAGCGTCGTCGTCGCCGGTCGCGCCAGGGCCCGGGCCACCGCGTCGGCGGCGGGGGCGAGCGCGGCGAGGTCCTCGTGGCGGGCCGGTCCGGGCCGGCGGCGCGGGGCCTCCACCCACAGCGCGAGGGACTGCTCCCGGGTCCAGAGGCCGTGGACGAGGAGCACCGGGGCAGCGTACGACGGGGGGCCGACAGCACCCCCGCGTGGCCGACGCCGGGGCCGCGGACCCCGCTGGTCGCCGAGCACCCCGGTGCTGGTGGGGCGGTGCGGCGGACCGGCGTCGAGCCCACCGCCGTCCACCGCTGCGAGCACGTGCGCGCCCGGGCCGAGCGAGGCAGCGCCCGGTCGGTGGACCACCGCGCCCCGCGGGCAGTCAGCCCCGTCCCCGGTGGATCGGGGTGATCACCGCCGCCGTCCTCGTCGTCCTCGAAGCCGGAGGGCACGGCGATCCCCGGCCTCCGGTCGTTCTCCCGCCGGACAGATCGGTGGCGAGCTGCTCCCACGTCCCCCCCCCCGGGTCCCGGAGCCGGTGGGTCGCGCGCGGTGGCTGCAGGACGCGGCTAGCGATCGGCTAGCTCGCGGCAAGGGGTGCTGAGCACTGTGGAACCACACCGCGCCGCGAGGGCGCGGTGGAGGCCGGGCTCCCGGCAGAGCTGAACAGGAGAACTGATGATCAAGAAGTCCATCACCTTCGCGGATCTCGACGCGAGGGGGGACGTGCTCACGGACGAGGAGCTGGCCGGCGTCTCCGGCGGTGTGTGGCGCGTCACCTGGCGGGTCAACGGACAGCCCGCGGAGTGGAAGGTCGTGCAGCCCGAGCAGCCCTGATCCAGCAGGCACCGAGTGCCGGCCGGTGGGGTTCACGCCCCACCGGCCCGGCCGTCAGCAGACCTCTCCTCGGAGGAGACCGTGATCCTGGCCCTCAGCGCCCGGGACGACGCCACGACCAGCGCCCTCGTCACCGCCCTGCGCGAGCGCGGCGCGAACGTCCTCGCCTGGGACCCCGCCACCCTGCCCGCGACCAGTGCCCTCACCGTCCGTGTCGGGCGCCAGGGCCTGGCCGTCGACCTCGACACCGATCGCGAGCAGGTGGACCTGACCGGCGTGCGGGCTGTCTGGTACCGCGCCCCGGGCCAGCCCGATCCGCTGCCCACCGCCGACCCCGCGCACCAGCGGTACGCCGCGCTGCAGTGCCACTCCCTCGTCGCGGGGCTGTGGGAGCTGCTGGACGTGCCGTGGGTCCCCGGGCGCTACCCGGCGATGAGCCGGGCGCACAACAAGGCCGTCAACCTCGCCCTCGCCCGTGCCGCGGGGTTCCACGTGCCCGAGACCCTGTTCACCAACGACCCGCGCGAGCTGGTGCCGGCCCACCGTCGTGCCGGCGGCGACCTGATCGCCAAGCCGGTCGAGCCCACCGGTGTCCTCGTCGACGGGCAGGAGCACCGCACCTACACCACCCCCGTCGGACGGCGGATGCTCACCTCCCGGCACCGGCTGCGCGCTGCGCCGGTGGTGCTGCAGCCACGGGTGCCCAAGGCGCTGGAGCTGCGCGTCGTCGTCGTCGACGACGCCGTCTTCAGCTTCTCCATCGACTCGCAGGCCTCCCGCGTCGGCGTGGACGACTGGCGCCACTACGACCACGACCGGGTCTCCTACCGCGAGCACCGCCTCCCCGACGACGTCCGGCGTCGCTGCGCCCGCTTCGTCAGCAGCCTCGGCCTGACCTACGCGGCGCTGGACCTCGTCCTGACCCCCCACGGGCAGCACGTCTTCCTCGAGGTCAACCCCACCGGCGAGTACGGGTGGCTGGAGGAGGTCACCGGAGCGCCCATCACCTCGGCGATCGCCGACCACCTCGTCGCCGCCACCACCACCGCAGGAGTCCGCCATGACCACCTCCGCCCTGCAGCCTCCACCCACGCACCCGTCGGCGCTCGACGGTGACGTGCTGGCCTCGGCCGTCGAGCTGCTGCGCGGTCTGCCCCGCCGGCGCGGGGCCACCGCCGCGGCGCACGCAGCGGTGAGCGCCTGGGCCGCCGCGCACCCCGCCGCCCGAGCCGAGCTGGTCGTCGACGAACGACCCGGCACGGTCGTGGTCGACAACGACCTGCTGCTGACCGCCCCCGGTGGGGGCACGATCGCACTCTCCGTCTCCGACGACGACGGCCGCGCCTGGCTGGTGGACCACTCGACGCACTGGGCCGCCGACGTCGTGGTCTCGGTCGACGACGAGCACATCACCGTGCCGCAGGCGATGACGATGCTGCGCGGCATCGCCGAGCGCAACGCCACGGTCCTGGAGCACCTGGTCGACCAGTGCCTGCTGATGGCCGAAGCCCGCGCGGACGGCGGAGCGGTCGACGCGCGCGAGCTGCAGGAAGCCGTCGACGCGATGCGCCGGGCCCGCGGCCTGCTCACCCGGGAGTCGGTCCTGGCGTGGATGCGCGACGCCGGGCTCACCCCGGAACAGGTCGAGCGGACCGCCCACGACGACGCGCTGCGCCGGCGGGCGCGTCGGCGCCTCGAGCAGCAGCTGGCGGAGGAGCACCTCGCCCGTCACCGCACCGACTTCGACCGGGTGCTCGCCGCACGCCTGACCGGCCCCTCGCTGGCCGCCCCGGCCACTGTGGCTGCCGCCGCGCTGGACGGGAAGGGCGTCGAGGCGGCGCTGCACGTCCTCACCGCGGCGGCCACCGACCTGCCGGGGACGGAGCTCGTCGTGGGGGAGGGCTTCGCG
Source organism: Kineococcus rugosus (assembly GCF_050871975.1). Classification (NCBI taxonomy): domain Bacteria; kingdom Bacillati; phylum Actinomycetota; class Actinomycetes; order Kineosporiales; family Kineosporiaceae; genus Kineococcus; species Kineococcus rugosus. The sequence goes on from NZ_JBJLSJ010000018.1 coordinate 80,664, forward strand.
GGGCGACTCCCGGCGGCCTTCCGCGCCGCGGCGGCCGGGGACCTGGTGGGCCCGGTCCCCGTGGAGGACGGGGAGGGAGAGGTCGTCGGGCTCGTCGTGCGGCGCAGTCCCGCCGTGCACGACCGCGCCACCCTGGACGCCGCGGGCCAGGCCGCGCTCTCGGCGTGGCTGGCCACGCGCCGCGCTGCGGCGACGACCACCTGGCACTGGCTGTGAACGCCCAGGGACCCGCCGCGCCCCCCACCACCCTCACGCCCGTCGTCGAGGCGCCGCGGACGGGCCGGCGTCGCTGCACCCTCCTGTGGCTGCTGCTCGCCCTCCTGCTGCCGGCGACCGTGGGTCTCCTGCACGCCGTCACGGGAGGCGGGGCACTGTGAGGCGCACCCCCGTGGTGCTGCAGACCACCCCCACCGAGTGCGGCGCCGCGTGCCTGACGATGGTGCTGCGCCACCACGGCCGCGCCACCTCCCTGACGGAGCTGACCGCGCTCCTGCAGCCCGGTCGCGACGGCCTGAGCGCCCTGGCCCTCGTCCAGGCCGCGCGAGCCTCGGGTCTCGAGACCCGCGCGGTGCGCGTGGCGCCGGAGGACCTCGGCGACCTGCCGGGTCCCGTGGTGGTGCACCTGCGGCACGGCCACTTCGTCGTGCTGGAGGGCGCCGGTGCCCACGGCGCCGACGTGGTCGACCCCGGCGGCGGTCGGCAGCGGTGGACACCCGCCGAGCTCGCCGAGCGCTTCAGCGGCGTGGCCCTCGTGCTGCGGCCCGGCCCGGGCTTCGAGCGCCGCCGCCGCCGTCCTGACGCCCCGCTCCGCCGACGCGTCCTCAGCACGCTCCTGCTGCGCCGTCGAGGGCTGCTGGCGCAGGTGCTCCTGGCGTCGCTGCTGCTGCAGCTGACGGCTCTCGTCATCCCGGTCAGCACCGAGGCACTGGTGGACCGGGTGCTGCCGCACGCCGGTACGACCCCGGCCGCCGCGGTGGACCTGCTGCACCTGCTCGGCGCCGCCGTGCTCCTCGCCGTCGTCGCCCAGGCGCTCACCGGCTACCTGCGGGCCGTCCTGCTGGTCCGGCTGCGCGCCCGTTCCGACGCCGACCTCACCGGCGGCCTCGTCGCCCACCTGCTCTCCCTGCCTCACAGCTGGTTCACCCGCCGCGGCACGTCCGACGTGCTCAGCCGCGTCGGGGGCGTGTCGGTGGTGCGGGACGGCGTCACGGGGCAAGTCCTCGCCGCCCTGCTCGACGCTCCGCTCGCCCTCGGCTACGTGGTCCTCATCCTGGTGCGGGACCCGGTCGTGGGTGGTGTCCTCGCCGGCCTCACCGTCGCGCAGGTGGTGCTGCTGCTGGCGAGCACCGGGCGCATCGCCGCCCTGACCCGGCGTGAGCTGGCGGCGGACGCGGAGAGCCAGAGCCACCTGATGCAAGCCGTCTCGGGCATCGAGACCCTCAAGGCCGCGGGCGCCGAGGCCAGGGCCTTGCGCCGCTGGTCGGCCAGCTTCTCCGCCCGGTTGCGCGCGGACACCGAGGCGGGTCTGGCCCAGGGCGCCCTGGACGCAGTGCTCACCGCCCTGCGCTTCGCCGCGCCCCTGGCGCTGCTGTGGGTGGGTGCCTGGCGGCTGCTCGGCGGGCACCTGGGGCTGGGTGAGCTCCTGGCGCTCAGCAGCCTGGCAGGGGCCGCCCTCGTGCCCTTGTCCTCCGTCATGACGAGCTTGCAGCAGCTCCAGTCAGCGGCGGCGCACCTGGACCGTCTGGTCGACGTGCTCGCCGCCGAACCGGAGCCGGTGGGCGGTCTGCGCGTGCAGCGGTTGCGGGGGGCGGTGTCCTTGCGCGGTGTCTCGTTCCGCCACGACCCTCGCGGGCCGTGGGTGCTGCAGGACGTCGACCTCGACGTCGCGCCGGGTCAGAAGATCGCCGTGGTCGGTCCTTCCGGTGCCGGCAAGAGCACCCTGGCCCGGCTGCTGCTGGGCCTGCACGAGCCCACGTCCGGGGAGGTGCGCTACGACGGCGTGCCCGCCCACCACTACGAGCGGACCGCCTTGCGCCAGCACTTCGGCGTCGTGGTGCAGTCGCCGGCGCTGTTCACCGGCACGATCGCGGACAACATCCGCCTGTCCGACCCGGACGCCTCGTTCGAGCGGGTCGTCGCCGCCGCGCGGACGGCGTGCCTGCACGACGACGTCGAAGGCATGCCCATGCGCTACGACACCCTGCTCGTGGACGGCGGGGGCCTGTCCGGTGGTCAGCGGCAACGTCTGGCCCTGGCCCGCGCGTTGCTCGGCGAGCCCCGGCTGCTCCTGCTGGACGAGTCCACCAGCCACCTGGACCCGGGGACCGAGGCGCGCATCGAGGAGAACCTGGCGCGGTTGCCCATCACCCGCATCGTCATCGCCCACCGCCTCTCCACGGTCCGTGACGCCGACCTGGTCGTCGTCGTGGACGACGGCCGGGTCGTCGAACGCGGACGGCCCGAGGACCTCCTGGCCGCCGGCGGGCACTACGCCGGGATGGTCGCGGCCCACGCACGGGGGACGGCGGAGCCGTGGGCGGCCGACGCGCGGCCGTGATCCCGCCGGCGCGCAGGTCCGGGACGACTCCGGCCGACGACCTCCGGCGGAGGACGACGAGCGTGGCCGAACCCGAGGGGCCCGGCTCCGGACCGCCCCGACGGAGTGGGGGCGGACGGGAGGGGGTGGACCCGGGAGCCACCTGCGCCCGGCAGCCCTTCGGGGAGGACGTCGACCCGCCCGACGCGGTGGAGTCGCTGTTCGCCCCGGGTGACCGCCGTCGTGGCGGCCCGCCGTCACGTCGACCGGACCCCGACGCGGGGGGAGAGGTCCACGACCCGTGGCCGCGGACGCAGGTGGGGGTGGGCCGCAGCGTGCGCAGCCCGCTCCCGGCGCACCTCGTCGGCCACGCCCGCCGCTCCGCTGACCTCCGCTGTCACCAGTGCGTGGTCCAGCTGGGCCTGGACCTCCTCCGCCCCGGCGCCGGTGCGGGCCAGCGCGCGGGCCAGCGCCAGGTGCACCCGGGGCAGGAAGAACCGCTCGCCGGTGCGCTCGGACTCCGTCACGGCGCGGCGGGCAGCGCGCGCGGAGTCCTGCCAGCGCCCGGCCTCGGCCAGCGCCTCGGCCAGCGCACCGTGCATGAGGTGGCCGAACATGTGCCCGGCGGGTGACGCCTGGAAGGTCTCCAGCGCCCGTTCCAGCTCGCTCACGCCCTCACCGGTGCGCCCGAGCCGCGCCAGCGCCCACCCGTGGGGGGCCGTGGCGAAGGCCGTCAGTTGCTCGAAGCCTCGTCCGGTGCTCAGGCGCAGCCCCGCCTCGGTGGTCTCGAGCGCCGCGTGCGGATCGTCCCGGAACGCCGCCCGCCAGCCCTCGAGCACCGTGCGGTACGCGCTGGTGTAGTCGTGCCGCAGCGCAGCTGCCGCCTCCCGGGCCCGTCCGGAGACCTCCTCGGCCTCCTCGGCCTCACCGAGGAGGGTCAGCACCACCGCCAGCCACGCCGGCGCGGTCACCGCCGGGTGCTGCAGGAACAACGCGAGGTCCACCTGCCCGGAGTGCTCCTCGGCCAGCGCGGTGGCCGCCGACAGGTCGCTGCGCGCCTCGTGCAGGCGCCCCTGGTGCAGGCGCACCTGCCCCAGCGCGTGGTGGTGGGCCAGGCGCAGCACCGCGTCGTCACGGCGCTCCGCGGCTCGCGCCAGCTGCAGCGCCGCCGCTTCGGCTGCGGGGAAGTCGCCGGAGACCAGGGCCACCCCCCACGCTCCCCACAGCGCCGAGAACAGGTGACCGGTGGTGCCCACCTGCTCGGCCAGGTGCACCGCCCGGTGTCGGTGCTGGGCGACCTCGGCGGTGTTGTAGCCGTGCAGCAGGGTCAGCAGCGACCCCAGCCGCACCCGCACCTCCAGCTCCAGCTGCGCCGAGCGCGGACCGGCACCCGCGCTCGACCGCGCCAGCGCGGTACGCAGGTGCTGCTCGGCCTCGGAGTGGGCGGCGTGCCGCCCGGCGACCTCGGCGGCCAGCAGGCACGCGCGCACGGCTCGTTCAGGGTCGGTCAGAGCGCCGGCCGCGGTGTGGTGGTGCGCCAGTCGCGCGGCCGCGGGCTCGAGGTCGTCGGCGTGCACACCCTCCAGCACCTCGGCCGTGCGCGCGTGCAGCGCCGAGCGCCGCATCGGCCCGGTGGCGGCCAGCAGCACCTCCTGGACCAGGGCGTGCGTGAACGAGTACACCCCGGTGGTGCCCGGCTCGGCGTGCACGATCCCGGCTGCCGTCGCGGTGTCCAGGTCGTCGACCAGCGCCAGGGGCGAACGCCCGAGCACCTCGGCCAGCAGCCGCACCTCGAACTCCCGCCCCAGGACCGCGGCAGCCTCCAGCACCTGCCGTGCTCCCGGTCCCAGGTGCACCAGGCGCCGTTCGAGGACGGCCTGCACGCTGCGGGGCACCTCCAGGTCCGCGCCGTCGCTGCTGGCGCGCTCCTCGGCCAGCAGCCGCACCAGCTCGGCGATGAAGAAGGGGTTGCCGTTGGTGCGCTCGTGCAGGCGCTGGGCGGCTGCGGCCTCCACGGGCGCCGCCAGCCGCTGCGCCGCGTAGCGCTGCACGTCGGCGGTCGACAGACCCCGCAGGTGCAGCTGGCGGGCGTGCGGCAGCCGGCTGGCCAGTGACAGCACGCGGTCGCGCGCCTCGTCGCTGGAGGCCTCCGGATCGCGCAACGTCAGCACCAGGCACAGACGGGCACCGGTGGCCCGGGTGACGACGTGCTCGGTCAGCTGCAGCGTCTCCGGGTCGGCCCAGTGCAGGTCTTCGACGATCACCGTCAGCGGCTGCTGGACGGCCAGCTGCTCGAGGAAGGCCGTCACCGCCTCGAAGAGCACCGTGCGCGCTGCCTCCGGGGCCATGCCCGCGATGTCCGGGGCGGGAGCGGACCTCCCGGTCCCCGCCGCTGCCGGGACCGAACCCGCTCCCGGCAGCAGCAGGGCCGCCGCGGCGCCTCGCCCGGCGGTGGCGCGTGCCACGGCCGAGGGCTCCCGGGAGTTCGCCAGGGCGGTGAGCACCTGCCGCCAGGGCCAGTACGCAGGTGCGCCGGTGCCGTCGGTGCACCGCCCCCACACCACCTGCCCGCCGTCGGCCTGCACGTGGTGCGCCAGCTCCTCCGCCAGACGGGTCTTGCCGACCCCGGCCTCGCCGGTCAGGGCGATGCTGCTGGGTGCGCCCGTGGCCGCCCGCCGCCAGGCCCCCAGGCAGTGCGCCAGTTCCCGTGCGCGGCCGACCATCGCCTCGCCGGCGCCGTCCGCTGCGGCGCTCGCGCCAGCGGACCCCTCGGCGCGGGTGCCGTGCCCGGCCCGGGTGCCGTGCTCGTCGGGAACGGTGCCGGGGGCGGCGGTGGGCGCAGCCGTGGTCTCGACGGTGGGGGCGGTGACGGGGTCGGACGCCAGCAGCACCGGGTCCTGGTGCAGCATCAGCTCGTGCAGCCGCTGCAGCTGCGGTGAGGGGTCGGTGCCGAGTTCGTCGGCCAGCAGCGCACGCGTCTGCTCGTACAGGTTCAGCGCGCTCGCCTGTTCCCCGCACCGGTACAGAGCCAGCAGCAGCGCGCCGCGCAACCCCTCGCGCAGCGGGTGCGCGGCCACGACGGCGGGCAGTCGCGCGGCGACGTCCTCGTGCCTGCCCAGCACCAGGTCCAGCTCCGCGGCCAGTTCCGTGGCGGCCAGCCACAACCCCTCCAGTCGCGCCACCTCGTCGGAGACCACCTCCGCGCGCACGTTCGCGTAGGGCTGCCCGCGCCACAGGGCCAGCGCTTCACCGATCCGCGCGCGCGGGTGCCACCTCGTTGCGGGCGGCCAGTCGGCGGGCGGCGGTGAACAGGTCCTCGAACAGGTGCCCGTCCACCTCCTCGCGGGCCACTTCCAGGCGGTAGCCCGGTGCGGTCGTCACGATGACGGGGGCACCGGCGCTGGACAGCTGCTTGCGCAGGCGGGAGATCACCACCTGCAGGAACGCCGCGCTGGAGGAACCGGCACCCTCGCCCCAGACCCGTTCCACCAGCGTGGACGTGCTGACGGTGCGTCCTGCTCCCGCCAGCAGCACGGCCAGGACGGCCCGCTGCTGCGGTGCGCCGATGTCGAAGCGCTCACCCCCCGCGAAAGCGTGGAGAGGACCCAACACTTGGAAGTACATGTGCGATCTCCTGCGCGGACTGTTCATCAACACCTGGCTGTACCGACCGTGGACGTCGGTGACGCACCGCGGACCGTCAGGTCCCCGACTGCGGCGCTCAGGCCGATCACTCGATCGACCTGCCCGTCGTCGGCGGGCACGAGGAGGACGGACCGGCTGAGGGGTTCCCGGGACCGCGCCGCAGCCCGACCCGGGCTGAGCCTGCCCGTCCCCGCCGTGGCGGCGGGCCTCCGTCGCGGGGGCTGCCGAGGTCGTGCGACGTCGACCTGGCCGATCGCCGACACACCCGTCGGGCAGTTCGACGCGACGAGCAGGCCGGCGCAGGAGACCCGGTGCGGACCGGCGTCACGGAACTCCCCTCATCCCCGGTGGCGGTGCCCGGCGGTTCCACGGTCGCGGCGACGCCGCACGACCTCACCGCCTCGACCACGGCTACCTGCACAGCGTCCTGCACGACCGTCCTCGCTCGCCCTGCACCGAGGTCGTCCCCGGTGGGGAGGGCCCCACCCCCGCCGCGTCCTGGGCCCGCGCCTGCGTCTGGTCCGTCGGCTGCGGCATCCACGCCGTCCGCTGCCCGGGTGAGGACGGTGCCGGCTACCGCTCCCGCCCCTTCGCTGCTGCCCGGCCACGACCGCACCGCCCACGAGCGGACCCGGCTCCACCTGCCCCGGACCGAGGGGAGGGTGACGTGGCGCCCCGGTGGGGGTGGCTCGCCACCGTCACCGACGCGGCCGGCAGCCGCGTCGCCGCCTACCCGGCCCGCGGTCGCCTCGTCCTCGTCATCACCCCTCCTCAGCAGGAACCCCACGTCCGGCGAGCACTGAGCGTGCACACCCTATGACGGTGCGCCGCCGCCCGTGCCGCATCCTCACGATTCGTCGGGTTCTCGACGGTTCGACCCCTCCTCAGCGGGCCGCTCGTCGAGGTGACCGTCGGCGACGTCCGGGCGGAGGTCGACGACGTCGTCGAGGGGGCGAGGAACCACGCCCGGGCGCAGCGGGAGGGGCGAGGTGCTGGACGGCTGACGCGGAGGACGGGGCCGGGGCGCGTCGGTGCGACGCCGGGCAGGGTCGCCGGATCCTGCGCCGGGACGGCGGCGAGCCCGCCCACCTGCTGGTCGTCGAAACCTCCTGCTGACGCCTGGCTCGCACCCGGGGCGGGACGTCCCGGATCAGAGCCACTTCCTGGCGCGGAAGACGACGTACAACCCCACGCACACGACGACGATCACGGCCAGGACGACGAAGTAGCCGTACCGGGTCGACAGTTCGGGCATGTTGTCGAAGTTCATGCCGTAGATGCCCGCGATGGCCGTGGGCACCAGGGCGATCGCCGCCCAGGCCGAGATCTTGCGCATGTCCTCGTTCTGCTGCGCGCTGGCCCGGTTCTGCCGGACCCCGACCTGGGTGAGGTGGGCCTGCAGCACGTCGGTCAGCAACTTGTCGTAGCCGTCGATCGCGTCGGCCGCCCGCAGCAGGTGGTCCAGCACGTCGCGGTAGTACGGCCGCTTCGCCTCGGCGATCAACGATGCGGTCGCGCCCGCAGGGTCGCCGTCGACCATGCGCTGCAACGGGGTCACCAACGGGAACACCGCCCGCCGGAACTCCAGCACCTCCCGCTTGAGCTTGTAGATCCGCTCGGCGTGCTCGTCCTGCCCGCCGCTGAAGACCTGTTCCTCGATGTCCTCGACGTCGACCGCGATGCCCTCCACGGCGTCGGTGTACCCGTCGACGACCCGGTCCAGCAGCCGGTACAGCACCCCGACCGGGCTCAGCGCCGGCGCCTCGGCCGGCGAGGAGGGACCTGGGCCGGTCACGGGTGCTTCGAGGTCGGCGCGGACGTCGGCCACGACGCTGGACTCCCCGTGCCGGACGGTGATCAGGAAGTGGCTGCCCAGGAACACGGCCACCTCGCTGACGTCGACGACCTCGTCGTGGTCGACGTAGCGCACGGGTTTGAGGACGGCGAAGGTCAGGTTCGGGTACCGCTCGAACTTCGGTCGCTGGTGGGCGTTGATCGCGTCCTCGACGGCCAGGGCCGGCAGGTCGAACGTCGCGGCGAGCCGGTGGACGTCTTCGGCGGTGGTGTCGTGCAGGCCGATCCAGACGAAGCCGCCGTCGGCTTCGGCGGTGGCCAGCGCGCCGTCCAGGTCGGAGACCTGCTGCTGGCGTCCGTCGGCCCGGTAGAGCTTGCAGGCGACCACCGGCAGGTGGGCGAGGTCGGCGGCGTCGGGCCCGGGGGAGGAGCCGAGCGTGGTGGCCGGCTGTCGCGCGGCGTCGTCCGTGCTGCGCGAGGAACGCTGACGGGGCGGGTGCGGAGGCTGCTGCGGCACTGGCTTCTCCCGGCGTGCTGTGCTTCCCCGAGCCGGGGTGGCGGTGGACGAGCAAGAGCCTAAGCCGGGCGGGGTGCCCAGCCGGGTCGGGGAGCGGCCTCGACGGCGTGAGGGGCCACTCGGGTGCGCGAGCGCACGGAGGGGGGCAGCGCGGCAGTGCGGTGTCCTGACCGACGCCACGACCGCGAGGCGCCCGCAGCGCGGGATGACCGTGGAGCGGGGCGGGCGGGCCGCGGAGACCTCCTGCCCGTGCCGTCGTGGTGCGTTGCAACACCTCGTCCGCTCCTGGAGGTGTGGGAACGTCACGCGACGGCTCCGACCGAACGGCAGGACATCGACGTGACCGTGGTGCTCACGGGCGGGGGTTCGGCCGAGGGCGCGGAGGTGCGCGTGCGGGATGCTGAGGACATGACGGTCAGCGACGACACCGACACCGATCCCGGCCCCGATCCCCTGCGGGCTGCGGCGGTCCACGCCTGGTCCCTGGACCGCACCCTGGGCCGGTTCCGGGCCGGGACCACCACCGAACCCGCTGGGCTGCCGCTGCTGGAGCTGCCCGCGGCGCTGCGCGACCACGGCTACCGCACCGTGCAGCTGTGCCACTTCCACCTGCCGCACCGCGACGCCGGCTACCTCGCCGAACTGCGCGCGGCGCTGGCCGAGGCCGGTGTCGTGCTGGACGCGTTGCTGGTGGACGACGGTGACCTGACGCACCCGAGCGAGGCCGCGCGGGAGGAGGCGTGGATCTCCTCCCACCTCGCCGACGCCACCGCGCTGGGAGCCACCCGGATCCGGGTGGTGGCCGGCAAGACCCGCACCGACACCGCGCAGGCCGACAGCTCCAGGGCGCTGGGCCGCATCGCCGCCCGCGCCGGGGACCTGCGCGTCGTCACCGAGAACTGGGGTGACGTGACGCGCGACGCCGCGGACGTGCGGGCCGTCCTGGACCCCCTGGACGGGGCGGTGGGACTGCTGGTGGACCTGGGGAACTGGAGCGGCCCGGGCAAGTACGCCGACCTGGCCGAGGTCGCCCCCTACGCGGAGACCTGCCACGCGAAGGCGCACTGGGACCGGGGCGAGGTCGACGAGGTGGACTACCGCGCGAGCCTGTCCGCGATCCTCGACGCCGGGTACGCCGGGTACGCCGGGCCGCTGGCCCTGGTCTACGACGCGGTCGACGACGACGAGTGGGCGGGGCTGGCTGTCCAGCGCGCGATCGTGGAGGACGTCCTCGGCTGATCGCTCGACCGGGAGGCCGCGTTCCGGGCGCGGCCGCTCGGCGACGGCCGCGCGGGTCGCGGGGTGACCGTGACGGCGGTGCCGGCGGTGCCGGCGGTGCCGGCAGGTCAGGAGGTGGACGTGGAGGTGGACGTGGAGGTGGGCGTGGACGTCGCCGGGCTGCGGGCCCAGCTGCGCACCGTGTACTGGCTCGGCGGCGGCAGCGGAGCGGGCAAGTCGACGATCGCCGCTGCCCTGGCCGAGCAGCACGGGCTGCGGCTCTGCAGCACCGACGACGTCATGGCCGATCACGCGCGTCGCTGCCCTGCACGGCAGTGCCCCCACCTGCACGCCTTCGGAGCGATGAGCATGGACGAGCGCTGGGTGCACCGACCACCGCGGGTGATGCTGGAAACCTTCCACTGGTACCGCGGAGAGGGCTTCCACCTGATCCTCGAGGACCTGCTGACCACGATCGGGACGACCGGAGGGGCCGGAGCGGGCGGAGGTCCCGCACGACCGGGAATGCTGGTGGAGGGGTTCCGCCTGCTGCCGCACCTGGTCAGGCCGTTGCTGGCCGATGCGCGCCGTGCGGTGTGGTTGCTGCCCACGCCGGGCTTCCGGCGGGCCGCCCTCGAGAGCCGCGGCGGGCTGTGGCAGATCGCCGGGCGCACCAGCGACCCGCAGCGGGCGCTGGAGAACCTCCTGGAACGGGACCGGTTGTTCACCGAGGAGCTGCGCGAGCAGACCCGCCGGCACCAGCTGCACGCGGTGGAGGTGGACACCTCGTGGACGCAGGAGCAGTCGCGGCGAGAGGTCGCCGTCTCGCTGGGGCTGGAGGGGGACCGGCCGCCGTCGCTGCGGACCTCGGGCAGCGCGCGGTAGGGACACCGCGCGCGGTCCGTCGTCGGCCCGCTCCTGCTGCGCCGCGGCGGCGATCACTACTGTCGGTGCCGTGAGGCTGCTGCTGACATCGGCCGGGCTGGTGAACGCCGACTCGTGCGCCGCCGTGGCGGCTCTGGCCCGGCGCCCGCTGTCGTCGCTGCGCGTCGCGGTGGTGCCGACGGCGGCCAACGTGGTCGAGGGGGACAAGGGCTGGCTCATCGCGGACTACGTGAACTTCCAGCGAGCCGGCTTCGCGCAGGTCGACATCGTCGACGTCTCCGCGCTGGAGCGGCGGGTGTGGGCTGCCCGCCTCCACGCGGCCGACGTGCTGGCCGTGACCGGAGGGGACACCACCCACCTCCTGCACTGGGTGCGACGCAGCGGGCTGGAGGAGGCCCTGGGCGAGCTGCTGCGCGAACGGGTCTACGTGGGCATCAGCGCGGGCAGCATGGTCACCGGGCCGCACCTGCGCTTGAGCCGCTCGGCGCAGCGAGCTCCCGAGGACACCACCGGCCTGGGGCTGGTGGACTTCCTCGTGCAGCCGCACCTGGACTCGCCGCACTTCCCCTCCGCCGGTGAGGAGGTGGTCCGCGAGGCGGTCGCCGGCTTCACCGAGGACACGTTCGCCCTCGCTGACGGACGGGCCGTGGCGGTGGACGGGGACGCGGTGCAGGTGGTCGGTGAGGGGCGCTACGTCGTGCTGCCGGGCGCGGGGTGACACGTCGGTGGCGGGCGACGGCGTGAGCGGCCACCGGGTCCTGCCCACCGGCGCCCGGCCGGGCCCGTCAAGGAGGCGTCAACGGCGGTCCCCGGTGGCGTCAAGGGAGCGTCAGGACCGGCGGGGGCGGGCCGGCCCGGTGCTGTGGTGGGGGCGCACCACCACCCTCACCACCTCTCCTGGGAGTTCCCCGTGTTGGACGTCGGGTTCGTCGCCCTGACCCTGGCCCTCGCCGTCGCCGCGACCCTGCTGGTGCGCGCGCTGGAGCGCCGGTGAGCCCGGAGGCGGCGGTGGGCCTCGCGCTCGCCGTCCTGGCCGCCGGTTACCTCCTGTACGCCCTGCTGCGACCGGAGAGGTTCTGATGACCCTGTCCGACACCGCCGCCGGCCTCCTGCAGATCGGCCTGCTCGTCGTGCTGCTCGCCGCCGTGCACGTCCCGCTGGGCGACTTCATCGCCCGCTCGTTCACCGGTGCCCGGCACCTGCGGGTCGAGCGCGGGATCTACCGCCTGCTGCGCGTCGACGGCGACGCGGACACCCGCTGGCCGGTGTACGCCCTGGCCGTCATCGGGTTCTCGACCGCCTCCATCCTGTTCCTGTACGCGTTCCTGCGCCTGCAGTCGTCCCTGCCGCTCTCGCTGGGGATGTCGGCGATGGAGCCGTCGCAGGCGTGGAACACCGCGGTCTCCTTCGTCGGCAACACCAACTGGCAGTCCTACTCCGGCGAGTCCGCCGTCGGGCACCTGGTCCAGATGGCCGGGTTGACCGTGCAAAACTTCCTGTCCGCTGCGGTCGGCCTCGCGGTCGCCGTCGCCCTGGTGCGCGGGCTGGTGGCCCACGGGACCGGCACGATCGGGAACTTCTGGGTCGACCTGACCCGCGGCACGCTGCGGGTCCTGCTGCCGATCTCCGTGGTGGGCGCGGTCCTGCTGCTGCTGACCGGCGTCGTGCAGAACTTCACCGGCGCCACGGAGTACACGACGCTGTCCGGCGGGTCGCAGTCGATCATCGGTGGCCCGATCGCCTCCCAGGAGGCGATCAAGCTGCTGGGGACCAACGGGGGCGGGTTCTTCAACGCGAACTCCGCGCACCCGTTCGAGAACCCCACCGCGCTGTCGAACCTCCTGCAGGTCTTCCTCATCCTGGTGATCCCGTTCAGCCTGCCCCGCACGTTCGGCACGCTGGTCGGTGACCACCGCCAGGGGCTGGCGATCCTGTCGGTCATGGGGTTCATCTTCGGCGTCTCGCTCACCGTGACGACCTGGGCCGAGACGCACGCGCTGGGCACCGTCCCGCAGGCCGTCGGCGCCGCGCTGGAGGGCAAGGAGACCCGTTTCGGGGAGTGGGCCTCGGCCCTGTTCGCCACCGCGACGACCTCGACCTCGACGGGGGCGGTGAACTCGTTCCACGACAGCTACACCGCCGCCGGCGGCGGCATGGTCATGCTGAACATGATGATGGGCGAGATCACCCCCGGCGGTGTCGGCTCGGGCCTGTACGGGATGCTCGTCCTGGCCATCCTCACCGTGTTCATCGGCGGGCTCATGGTCGGGCGCACGCCGGAGTACCTCGGCAAGGGCATCCGCCAGCGCGAGATCACCCTGGCCGCGCTGTACATCCTGGCCACGCCGTTCGCGCTGCTCGTCGGCGCGGCCATCGCCCTGTCCAGCGAGGACACCCGCTCGGCGCTGCTGAACAGCGGCCCCCACGGGCTGACGGAGATGCTCTACGCCTTCGCCTCCGCGGCGAACAACAACGGGTCGGCCTTCGCCGGGCTGTCGGCGAACTCCCTGTTCTACAACACCGCGCTCGGGCTGGCGATCTACGTCGGCCGGTTCCTGCCGATGGTCCTGGTCATCGCCCTGGCCGGTGCGTTCGCCGCGCAGCGACCCGCCGCCGCGACCGCCGGGACCCTGCCCACCCGCACCCCGACGTTCGCCGGGATGCACACCGCCGTCGTCGTGGTCGTCACGGCGCTGACGTTCTTCCCCGCCCTGGCCCTCGGCCCGATCGCCGAAGCCCTCACCGGAGCCACCGCATGAGCACCGACACGCACACCCCCGCGCCGACGCGCAGCAGCACCGAGGCGCCGGGCACCCCGCACCGGGTCGCCACCGGGGCCTTCAGCCCCCGTCAGCTCGTGCAGAACCTGCCCGACGCGTTCCGCAAGCTCGACCCGCGGCACCTGGTCCGCACCCCGGTCATGTTCATCGTGGCCGCCGGCGCCGTCCTGACCACCGTCCTGGCGGTCCTGGAGCCGTCGGTCTTCGCCTGGGTCATCGCGGCCTGGTTGTGGATCACCGTCCTGTTCGCCAACCTCGCCGAGGCCGTCGCCGAGGGCCGCGGCCGCGCGCAGGCCGCGTCGCTGCGCAAGGTCAGCACCGAGACGGTCGCGCGCCGGCTCGACCACGGCCGCGACGAGGTCCGCGTCCCCTCCAGCGCGCTGCGCGTCGGCGACCTGGTGGTCGTCGAGGCGGGGGAGACGGTCCCCGGCGACGGGGACGTCGTCGACGGCGTCGCCAGCGTCGACGAGTCCGCCATCACCGGGGAGTCCGCCCCCGTGATCCGCGAGTCCGGCGGCGACCGCAGCGCCGTGACCGGCGGCACCACGGTCCTGTCCGACCGCATCGTCGTGCGGATCTCGGCGAAACCCGGCGAGAGCTTCGTGGACCGGATGATCGCCCTGGTCGAGGGGTCCGCGCGCCAGCGCACGCCCAACGAGATCGCCCTGAACATCCTGCTGGCCAGCCTGACCCTGGTGTTCCTGCTCGCGGTCGTGACGCTGCAGCCGATGGCGGTGTACTCGGGGAACCCGCAGAGCACCGTCGTCCTGGTGGCGCTGCTGGTGTGCCTCATCCCGACCACGATCGGCGCGCTGCTGTCGGCCATCGGCATCGCCGGGATGGACCGGCTGGTGCAGCGCAACGTCCTGGCCATGTCCGGGCGAGCCGTCGAGGCCGCCGGTGACGTGGGGACCCTGCTGCTGGACAAGACCGGGACCATCACCCTGGGGAACCGGCAGGCGCACGAACTCGTCGCCGCCCCCGGGGTGACGCTGGCCGAGCTGGCCGACGCGGCGCAGCTGTCCAGCCTGGCCGACGCGACCCCCGAGGGCCGGTCCGTGGTCGTCCTGGTCAAGGAGCAGTACGGGCTGCGGGCCCGCGCCGAGGGGGAACTGCCGGGCGCGACGTTCGTGCCGTTCACCGCGCAGACCCGCATGTCCGGGGTGGACCTCGACGGCCGCGAGATCAGGAAGGGCGCCGCGGCGGCCGCGACGCACTGGGTGCGCACCCTCGGCGGGGACGTCCCCGCCGAGGTCGGCCAGGTGGTCGAGGACATCTCGACGGCCGGCGGGACCCCGCTCGTCGTGGCCGAGAACTCGCACGGGACCGCCCGCGTCCTCGGCGTCATCCACCTCAAGGACGTCGTCAAGGAGGGCATGCGCGAGCGGTTCGAGCAGCTGCGCGCCATGGGCATCCGCACCGTCATGGTCACCGGCGACAACGAGCGCACCGCACAGGCCATCGCGGTCGAGGCCGGCGTCGACGACGTCCTGGCCGAGGCCACCCCGGAGGACAAGCTCGAGCTCATCCGCCGCGAGCAGTCCGGCGGCCGCCTGGTGGCGATGATGGGCGACGGCACCAACGACGCCCCCGCGCTGGCCCAGGCCGACGTCGGGGTGGCGATGAACACGGGGACGACCGCGGCCAAGGAGGCCGGGAACATGGTCGACCTGGACTCCAACCCGACCAAGCTCATCGAGATCGTCGAGATCGGCAAGCAGCTGCTCATCACCCGTGGTGCGCTGACGACGTTCTCCATCGCCAACGACATCGCCAAGTACTTCGCGATCATCCCCGCGATGTTCGTCACGACGTTCCCGCAGCTGGACGTGCTGAACGTCATGCGGCTGGCCACCCCCGAGAGCGCGATCGTCTCGGCGATCGTGTTCAACGCGCTGATCATCGTCGCGCTGATCCCGCTGGCCCTGCGCGGGGTGCGGTACCGGCCCTCCAGCGCCGCGTCCCTGCTGCGGCGGAACCTGTTCGTCTACGGCCTGGGCGGCGTCGTCGTGCCGTTCATCGGCATCAAGCTCATCGACCTCATCGTCTCCCAGATCCCGGGGCTCGGCTGACCATGTCCACCACCACCTCCACCCTGTTCCGGCAGTTCCGCACCGGGCTGCTGCTCCTGCTCCTGGCCACCGCCGGCCTCGGGCTGGTCTACCCGGGCGCGGTCTACGCCGTGGGCCGGGTCGTGCCCGAGCGCGCCGACGGCCAGGTCGTCCGCGTGGACGGCGCCCCGGTGGGCTCGCGGCTCATCGGCCAGCAGTTCACCGGCGCGCAGTGGTTCCACCCGCGGCCCTCGGCCGCCGGCGACGGCTACGACCCCACGTCCAGCGGCGCCTCCAACCTCGGCCCGGAGGACGGCGACCTGCTCGCCGCCGTCGAGGAGCGCCGGGCGGCCGCGGCCGCGGCCGACGGCACCGCCCCGGCCGACGTGGCGCCGGACGCCCTCACCGCCTCCGGCTCCGGGCTGGACCCGGACATCTCCCCGGAGTACGCGCGGCAGCAGGTGGCGCGGGTGGCCGCGGCCCGCGGGCTGCCCGAGCAGGAGGTCGCCGACCTCGTCGCCGCGCAGGTGCGGGGGCGGGAGCTGGGGTTCCTGGGCGCCGAGCACGTGAACGTGCTGGAGCTGAACGTGGCGCTGCGGGAGCTCGCGGGCTGACCGATGGGCGAGACTGCTCGGGTGGAGGAGAAGCGGAGGGGGCGGCTGCGGGTGTTCCTGGGCGCCGCCCCCGGCGTGGGCAAGACGTACGCGATGCTCGACGAGGCCCACCGGCGGTCCCGGCGCGGCACCGACGTGGTCGTCGCCCTCGTCGAGTGCCACCGGCGGGAGCGGACCGAGGCCCTGCTGCAGGGCCTGGAGGTCCTGCCCCGGCGCCGGGTCGAGCACCGCGGCCTGAGCGTCGGCGAGCTCGACGTCGAGGCCGTCCTGGCCCGCCACCCGCAGGTCGCGGTCGTCGACGAGCTCGCGCACACCAACGCCCCGGGCTCGAAGCACCCCAAGCGCTGGCAGGACGTCGAGGAGCTCCTCGACGCCGGGATCGACGTCGTGTCCACGGTGAACATCCAGCACCTCGAATCCCTCAACGACGTCGTCGAGCACATCACCGGCATCGAGCAGAAGGAGACCCTGCCCGACGCGGTGCTGCGTGCCGCCGACCAGGTGCAGCTCGTCGACATGACCCCCGAGGCGCTGCAGCGCAGGTTGTCCCACGGCAACGTGTACGCCGCCGACCGGGTCGACTCGGCGCTGTCGAACTACTTCCGCACCGGCAACCTCACCGCCCTGCGGGAACTGGCGCTGCTGTGGCTGGCCGACCGCGTCGACGAGGGCCTGGAACGCTACCGGGCCCAGCAGGGGATCGAGGCGACCTGGCCGGCGCGCGAGCGCGTCGTCGTCGCGCTCACCGGCGGGCCCGAGGGGGCGACGCTGGTGCGCCGGGCCGCCCGCCTCGCCGGCCGCGGCGCCGGCGGGGAGCTGCACGCCGTCCACGTCGCCAGCGGCGACGGCCTGGTCCGCACCTCACCGGCCCGGCTGGCCGAGCAGCGCGCCCTCGTGGAGAGCCTGGGCGGGATCTACCACCAGGTCGTCGGCGACGACGTCGCCGCCTCGCTGCTGCAGTTCGCCCGGGGGGTCAACGCCTCCCAGATCGTCGTCGGCGCCAGCCGGCACCGGCCCATCGCCTCGCTGTTCCGCACCAGCGTCGGGGACACCGTCGTGCGCGGGGCCGGGCCCGTCGACGTCCTCGTCGTCACGCACGAGGCGCAGGCCCGCCCGTTCAGCCTGCCGCGCCCGGCCCGCGCGGCCCTGTCGGGCGGGCGGCGGGCGCTCGGCTGGATCGCCGCCCTCCTGGGGCCGCTGGTGGTCACGGGGTTGCTGATGCTGTTCCCCCGGCAGGACCTGTCCACCGACCTCATGGCGTTCCTGGTCGTGGTCGTGGCGGCGGCGCTGATCGGTGGGGTGCTGCCCGCGCTGGCCGCGGCCCTGGTCGGCAGCCTCGCGGTCAACTGGTTCTTCACCCAGCCCGTGCACCAGTTCACCATCGCCCAGCCCGCCAACGCCGTCGCGCTCGTCGTCTTCCTGCTCGTCGCGGTGGCGGTGTCCAGCACCGTCGACAAGGCCGCGCGCCGCAGCCGCGAGGCGGGACGCTCCCGCGCGGAGTCCGAGGCGCTGTCGGTGCTGACCCGCACCGCGCTGCTGGCGAAGGACCCGCTCCAGGAGGCGCTGCGGCACACCCGCGAGACGTTCGCCGTCGACTCGGTCACCCTGCTGGAACGCGCCGACGCGCGGGCCCCGTGGACGGTCGCCGCCGCGACCGGCGACCCGGTCTGCACCGCCCCGGGCGAGGCCGACGCCGAGGTCGACGTGGACGAGCACACCAGCCTGGTCCTGCGCGGACGGCTCCTGGGGGCCGACGACCGGCACGTCCTGGAGGCCTTCGCCGCCCAGATCGCCGCCGTCCGGCAGCGGCAGCGGCTGCGCGCCGAAGCCGCCCAGGTGCGCCGTCTGGAGGAGGGCGACGCGGTGCGCGGCGCGCTCCTGACGGCCGTCTCGCACGACCTGCGGACCCCGCTGGCGACCCTCAAGGCGTCGCTGGACAGCCTGCGGGCCAAGGACATCGAGCTGCCCGAGGAGGTGCGGGACGAACTGCTGGCCGAGGTCGGGAACTCCGCGGACCGGTTGCAGGGGCTCATCGACGACCTGCTGGACCTCACCCGCGTCCGCAGCGGCGTCGTCGAACCCCACCTGCTCGTCGTGGACCTGGAGGAGGTCGTGCACGCCGCCGTGCGCGACCTGGGCCCGGTCGCCGTGGCCGTCTCCGCCGACCTGCCGCCGGTCTCGACCGACCCGGGCCTGCTGCAGCGGGTCGTCGCCAACCTGGCGCAGAACGCCCTGCGGCACGGCGGGGGGAGCGTGGAGGTCGTGGCGAGCGTGTCCACCGAGGACGCCCACCGGGTCGTCCGCCTCCTCGTCGTCGACCACGGCCCCGGGCTGCCGGGGACCGCGAAGGACCGGGCGTTCACCCCGTTCCAGCGGCTGGGGGACCGCTCGGGCGCGGGCCTGGGCCTGGGGCTGGCCGTGGCGCGCGGGCTCACCGAGGCCGTCGGGGGGCGGCTGACCGCCGAGGACACCCCCGGCGGCGGGCTGACGATGGTGCTGGACCTGCCGCTGGCCGGGCACACCCACGAGCTGGCGGAGGCGCCGGGGGGGTCGGCCGCGTGAGCCGGGTCCTCGTGGTCGACGACGAACCCGGCCTGCGGCGGGCGCTGTCGATCAACCTCACCGCCCGCGGCTGGGACGTCACCGTCGCCGCCGACGGGGCCGCGGCCCTGGAGGCCGCCGCCACCGCCCACCCCGACGTCGTGCTCCTCGACCTCGGCCTGCCCGACCTCGACGGCCTCGACGTCATCGCGGGCATCCGCGGCTGGAGCCCGGTGCCCATCATCGTGCTCACCGCCCGCACCGCCTCGGCCGACGCCGTCGACGCCCTCGACGCCGGCGCCGACGACTACGTGACGAAACCCTTCGCGATGGACGTCCTGCTGGCCCGGCTGCGGGCCGCGGTCCGCCGCGGCGCCGCCCACGACAGCGTCCCGGAGGTCCTCGACGTCGACGGCCTGCACATCGACCTGGCCCGCCGCACCGTCACCCGCGACGGCGAACCGGTCCGCCTCACCCCCACGGAGTGGAACCTGCTGCAGGTGCTGGTCACCAACGCCGGCCGGCTCGTCGGGCAGACCCAGCTGCTGAAGGAGGTGTGGGGCCCGGGGTACGGCCGGGAGACGAACTACCTGCGGGTGTACGTGGCGCAGCTGCGGCGCAAGCTGGAGAAGGTCCCCGGGGCGCCGGTGCACCTCATCACCGAACCGGGGATGGGGTACCGGTTCGAGCTGTGAGCCCCTCGGGGCCCGGGGCGGGGGCCGGGACGGGCGCGGCGAGCGGGTCCGGTTCCCGGCGGGTGCGGCCGGTGTCGGTGACGGTCGCCAGCCCCTCCCGGGCCCAGTACTCGAAACCCCCGATCAGTTCGCGCACCGAGGTGTACCCCATCGTGGCCAGGGTGAG